>JASFJX010000338.1:0-4997 GCA_050119385.1 Candidatus Thiodiazotropha sp.
TATTGAAAAAGAAATACGCTAGGTCAATAGCTGTAATACTGCACCCAGATTCGGCGTGTGTCGAAATTTCAGTTTGCGACAAACTGCTTTTAGCCTATAACTAGTGTGGTGTAACGTATGAATGGCGCATATCAGAGGACCACAAATGCCCCAAGACAAGGCGCGGTCCGCCGTTAACGGCCCCTCCCTTAACAAGGACTGCAACGCGGGATTGGGGCATTTGCGGGCCTCCCTTCGGGCGCGACGGGAAGCCGTCATCTGCGGCGTTGCGTCGCTTGTAAAGGGCATGCCATTCCCGGCGAAGTGCGCCTTGCCATGGCCCAGTAGCAGGGCTCTGAGTGTTGCCGAATTTAACGAGCGGCCCACTAGCACCGACCAGCCCTTTGAAACGACTTTCGAAATGCTTTGTCATGTAGAGCCAGTGCTAGGGATCGATTTGTAGCCTTTCAAGTATAGGTGGTTGATGATCGGCTATGTAACCGCGTTTGTTCTTCAGGAAGGCGCGACCTGTCCAATCAACGAGTTCGAGATAGTCTTTGAGCCGAAACGGCAAACCCTTGGGCATGTTCTTGCGCGGGTAGCCGGCAAATAGGAGTAAACCACTGGGCGTGTCAGGTTTATCAGAGTTGCCGGGGTTTTGCTTGAATTGTTGGATTCGCTCTTTGATGCAGGTGTACTCTGACTGCTCGGGTGTCTCTGCTATCCCTGCTCGAACCGGATTGAGGTCCACATAGGCTATGCAGGCCGCAAGGGCTTTCTCGTCTAGCAGTGCCTGGGATTTGTAGCGCCCCTCCCAGTAGCGCCCTGTGCAGCCATCCTCTTGGTTGGCCTGCCGAGCAATCGGTTCGTTGATACAGCGCATAAACCAGCTGATGTCATGAAGCCGTCTACGCCATTGAGTCAGTAGTTCAGAAACCGTATCGCGTTCAGTCTGAGTAATAGCCTCTTTCGGCAGATAGCGTTGGACCATGGCAGGTAACGAAAAGAGGCGCTCCCAAGGTTCGATAACCTCCTGTTCGCTCCAGACTTCTGCACGTTGGGTATCGATAGGGAGAATAACGAGGTAATGATTTTGACGCAGGATTCCCGGTGGCTTATTGCCTGATGGAAGTCCGAGATTCTGGATGATACCGAAAGAGTACCGATTCAACCCCGCGGGTTTGGGAACTACAGGGTGTTGAATGGGTGGTGGACAGACAGATCCCGAGCAGGGAGGTATTTCTCGCTCCAGGATTCTATCTTGAGATGAAGGGTGATTGCGTTTATTCTTCATATTCTTTGATGTGTTGCAGGAACTCCGGCTAGACACGGCATGCAGCATTAGTGAGGTTCTAATATGTGTGGCTTTGTCGGAGTCTGGAATCGTCGACAGGAATCCCTGAAAGACTCTGTTGCTCTTATGGCGGATCGCCTTACACATCGGGGGCCCGATGATGCAGGAGTATGGGTGGATGAGGACCTGGGCTTGGCGTTGGCCCATCGCAGATTATCGATTGTCGACCTATCCCCCGCCGGGCATCAGCCCATGGTTTCACGACACGGGAAAAGTGTTCTTGCGTTCAACGGGGAGATCTACAATCACCGGGACTTACGCGCGCAACTGGAGGCCGACTACGGAAGAATTGATTGGCGTGGGACCTCGGACACCGAAACACTTCTCGAAGCGCTTGACAGGTGGGGAATAGAAAAAACTCTATCCCGGGCAAATGGCATGTTTGCATTTGCTTGGTGGGATGCTGCCGGAAAGGTCCTTTATTTAGCCCGGGACCGACTGGGGGAGAAGCCTCTATATTATGGTCATAATGGCAAGGCCTTTCTGTTCGGTTCGGAGCTAAAGGCGTTCGTAGCCCATCAAGACTGGTGTGGCGAGGTGGATCGAGACGTCTTGTCGCTTTTTCTACGATATAAGTACGTTCCGGCGCCGTGGACTATCTATAAAGGAATATCGAAGCTTTTGCCGGCCCATTTTGTCGCTGTTCGCCAAGAAGGCTCGATCATCGAGCAGCCGCAGTGCTACTGGGATTTGGGAAAGGTCGCAGAACACGGCTTGGCCATGGCCGCCGGTGGCACACATTCGCTCACGGACGAACTGGACGCACTCCTGCGGGATGCCGTCGGCCTGCGCATGCTTGCCGATGTTCCTTTAGGAGCATTCCTGTCCGGGGGCTATGACTCGACGATGGTGGCCGCGCAAATGCAGGCCCAGAGCGATACTCCGATTCGGACATTTTCAATCGGATTTCACGAAAAAGAATACAACGAGGCGGAGCACGCCAAGGCGATTGCGAAGCACCTGGGAACGGATCATGAAGAGCTATACGTGGGGCCGGAGGCGGCCTTGACAGCACTTCCTGAGTTGCCGCGGATCTTCGATGAACCATTTGCCGACCCATCGCAATTACCAACTTTACTGGTCAGCCGGCTTGCTCGCAAAAGCGTGACGGTCGCACTTTCGGGTGACGGCGGAGACGAACTTTTCTATGGGTATGGGCGCTATTTTCTCGCGCAGCGGATCTGGAGCGGCTTGAGCGCTTTCCCGCCTGCCTTTCGTCGCTGGATAGGGAATGCCCTACTACGTAGCCCGGTGGCTACCGTTGAGCGCGCCTCGATGCTTTTGCCCCGTCGGATCCGCGTACGTCATCTTGGTGATCGTTTGCCGAAGCTCGCCGAGATGGTGGCATGTGATACGCACGATTCCTTTTACCGGAATCTTGTTTCCGTATGGAAGCAGCCGGCCGATGTCGTTATCGGTGCTACCGAGCCTAACACGTTGATTGGTGGTCTGACACGGATGCCCGATATTTCTGGGATGCCCGAGCGCATGATGTATTTCGATATGATGAGCTATCTTCCCGACGATATCCTGACAAAGCTCGATCGTGTCAGTATGGCTGTAAGCCTGGAATCACGCGTTCCGTTGCTCGATCATCGTGTGGTGGAGTTTTCATGGCGTGTCCCGATGGCCTGGAAATACCATGAAGGCGGGGGGAAGCGAATTCTACGTCAGGTTCTTTCACGTTACGTCCCTGATAAATTGACAGACCGGCCGAAAAAGGGGTTCAGCGTACCAATAGAAAATTGGTTGCGCGGTCCTTTGCGAGAGTGGGCAGATGAACTTCTTAGTGAGCGACGACTGCGGGCCGAAGGGTACTTTCGACCTGAACCAGTTCGAAAGATGTGGGAGGAACATGTCCGCGGCGAACGCCGGTGGCACCATTATCTTTGGAATATACTGATGTTTCAGTCCTGGTTGGAAGAGCAGTAGGGAGTAGAGTGTGTTACCTAAGCCCAAGCCAGTTATAGGTTTACCTGATTACCCACGATTCTCAGCTATGAAGTCGATAAGCGAACGATACTCTAACCAATTGTATTTACAGATCAGTCTGGTATTCGATGCGTAATTTGGGTTCGTCTCCGTGGACTTAAGTTGTATAGGAAAGTCGCTGTAAACCCATCCGTGGGCGCTCGATGGCCGCATCCCTGCGGCCAACGCTTTCCTATACAACTTAAGTCCACAGAGACTACTGTGCTTAAATCAAGAACTGACTCAATGGCTGAGTATTGTGAGTAATCAGGTAAAATAATGACTCGATGAGGGGGGGTAAATCAGCCCGTGGCCTGTTCCGCTGAACTGCTTCCCTGCTCCTTTTCCGCGTGTTCGGGTACCAATCGGTTGAGCAGGAATTTCAACTGTTCAGTCTCATGGAGATCGCTGGCCTGCTTCATCTTATCCAGAGTATCCAGCAGGCTGCGCCATTCCACCTGTCGATGGTAGGCGAGAAAGACCTTTTCATGGGCTGTTTTCTGCAAATGCTCCTTCTCATGGAACAGCTCCTCATAGAGCTTCTCCCCTGGACGCAGGCCAATGTACTCAATCTGGATATCCGTGCCCGGGATTCTGCCTGACAAGTGAATCATCTGTTCCGCCAGATAACTGATCTTGATAGGTTCGCCCATGTCCAGTACAAAGATCTCGCCGCCTTCTCCAAGCACCACTGTCTGCATGATTAACTGGCAGGCCTCGGGGATGGTCATGAAATAGCGCTCCATGCGGGGGTCTGTCACGGTTACCGGTCCTCCCGCTTCGATCTGCTTGCGAAACAGGGGAATCACGCTGCCGGCGGAGCCTAGTACGTTACCGAAACGCACAGTGATGAACTTGGTATCGGAATGGGCATTCAGGTTCTGGCAAAAGATCTCCGCGCCCCGCTTGCACGCCCCCATGACATTGGCGGGATTGACCGCCTTGTCCGTGGACACCAGAACAAAGACGCCAGATTTGAAGCGGTCGGCGGCCTGGGCCACTACGCGGGTGCCCAGGATATTATTACGCACCGCCTGGCGCAGCTGGTGTTCCAACATGGGTACGTGCTTGTAGGCGGCGGCATGGAACACCACCTCGGGCCTTGTCTGGGCAAACAGGTTTTCCACCAGGGGTTGATCGATGATATCGCCCAGATGGCACTCCAGGGCGATGCCGGGAAAGGCGTTGAGCAACTCCATCTCGATGTTGTAGAGATTGAATTCACTCATCTCCAGCAACACCAGCCGGGCCGGTTTGATTGTGGCAAGTTGGCGACAAAGTTCGGAGCCGATCGACCCGCCGGCGCCGGTGACCAGGATGACCTTACCGGAGAGCGCACTGTCGATGCTGTTCCAGTCGAGGGAAACCGGATCGCGTCCCAACAGATCCTCGATGGATACGGTGCGTAGATGATTGATCTGCACAATGCCGGAAATCAGATCGTTCAGTTGGGGGACTGACCTGAAAGGTACATCCGCCTGTTCACATCGCTCAACCACTCGCCGCATCTGCTTGGAAGAGGCGGATGGAATAGCCAACATTACAATATCGATGGCCAGTTCCTCGCAAAGACGGGGGATATCGTCACAAGTGCCGGAAACCGGGATGCCGTGGATCTCACGGCCTTGGCGTCTTTGTTTGTCATCGACAAAGGCGACAGGGGTGAAATCACCCCGGCGATTGCGCAGGATGT
>JASFJX010000339.1:0-4996 GCA_050119385.1 Candidatus Thiodiazotropha sp.
TCCGATAAATCCACCGGAGTTGGAACAGGCTATGCAGTTAGTAAGGGGTCCTTTGGTAACCACCGAGTAGCGGCCACTGGTTGCAGCCATGGTCCCGGTTAAAGGTCCAGTGGTCATGATCATCTTGTTTTCGGGACTCAGGGGATCGACTTGCGGATCGATCTCCTCAACCAGATATTTACTTGCCAGCCCCCGTTGGCCGAGGTATTCCTGTGCCCATTGACGATTCAGCGTCTCGCTGGTGCAGGTACCCTGAGTCAGGTTGACGCGAAGAATTTTTCCAGCCCATGACATAGCTATATACCTCCTGAATTATGCACTTGCGACGCTGCCGGCATCGGTTCTACCCGCCCAGGCACGCATCTTTTCAAACCCGGTCTGATCCGCGTCCACATAGGTAATCGCAGCAGTCGGACAGGCCTTGGCACACGCAGGATCCCCGCCACAAAGATCACACTTGATCACTTTGCCACTATCACTGCTGTAGTTGACGGTGCCAAAGGGACAAGCAATAGTGCAGACCTTACAACCGACACAGACCGCCGCACTGACAACCTTGGCACCCGTGTTCGCATTCAGGGTAATGGCGTCAACGGGACAGGCCTGCATACACCAGGCTTCAGCGCATTGCGTGCATGTATAGGGAACAAAACGCCCTTCATGGTGAAAAGTAAAAACCCTGATTCGTGACTTGGCGGGATTGAACATCCCTTCATTTTCATAGGAACACGCCAACTCGCATTGCACGCATCCGGTACACTTTTCCGCATCGATCAAAAGGGACCTGAGCATATTATTCTCCTTCCCGTCTTAGCTATGGCTTGGTATTGATTGATTAACTTGACCTGATTTCACACCCGGTATCGATGGCGCTGTAGTTATCGTTAATTAACAATGATCACCTCCTCAGTAAATGGATACCAAGGCTTATATGGCGAGTCGAAATGGCGTAGAAGATGTTTGATCACCCACTCAAGGTACCGCTATTTAACGGATTATGGTGGCGCACAACTGAAGGTTAGTTGGGAAATTTTTAGAGTTCAAATTAATCAGCGACAAAAAATCGTCCCTCAATAAACGCAGGAAAATAGGGAGTAATAATGACAAATGATCATAGTGTAATGACAAAATGTCACAATGAGACAGCACGGGTATTTACCTCTCTCGCAGAAGCTGGATAAAGGCTTCGGCCGCGGCATTTTTCAGGTTGGAGCGGGTCCTGGCTATCCACAAGGTACGATTGATACGCAGGCCCTGAATTTTTATACGATAGAGGGCACCGGCCCGCAGGACATCATCGACGGCAAAGCGCGGCAGGAAACTGACATGCCCGCCATGCTGCAGCATCTCAACAATCGCATCCGTCGATCCCACCTCCATGGCTATGGGCAAGCGTTCGATACCAATATCCTTGAGCACCTTATCCAGGGTAATTCGCATCGAGGACTGGGGCTCACGCAGCACATAACGCAGTTTGCTCAACTCCGTCACAGGCAACAGCCCGCTACCCCAGAGTGGATGACCTTTTCCACACACCAATACCAGTTCGTCATCAAGCCACTTCTGTACCAGGATCTCGGGATGATCCGGCGCTTGCTCCAATAGCGCCAAATCGGACAGCCCTATCGCCAGGCGGCGCTGAATATGCCTGCTGTAACCCAGCCGGCTCTCTATTTCGTACTCCGGATATTTTTCCGAAAAGCGCAGCAGTAGACTCGGCAACAGACGCTCACCAATCGCGAAGTTGACCTCAAGGCGCAGTTTATTCCTACCCGAACGCAGGGTTTCCAGGTCATCCTGCAGAGAGGCCTGGTGATCGAGCACCTGGCGTGCGAAGGCATAGACTCTCTCCCCGGCGGGTGTTAGCTCCAGACTGCGTCCTTGACGCTGCATCAAACTTACCGCATAGCAGCTGTCCAGTGCCCGCAGCCGCTTGGTCACAGCCGGTTGACCAATGTGCAGGATACGAGCGGCCTCGGACACGCCACCCTGTTCGACAACCGCTCTCAAGGTTGCCAGGTGTTTCAGGTCTGGTAGATTTGAATATTCCATAAAGGAATATTAAGACATTATTATTTATTTGAAAACAAGCGGCAGATTAGGCAGCATACCCAGCTTTTTAGGCCGTCCATGGGCAAAAACCGAAAGGTATCGAAGTATTTCAGTCGGCATGTAATTCCATACCGGAATGTACATCAAGGCACTTTAGTCCCGATTCAGCCTGAATGCGGTAGCTCTATCCCAGCGCATGAGTAGTGTTTCAACGGCCAGTTAGAACACTAGAATAAAACGGAATAAAACTAGACATCCAAAAGCAGAACAGCATGACCCCACTAAACGACCAGCAATCAACGACCAGCCAAGGCAATTTCAAATCACGCAAACAGCTCATCGCAGGCAGCATCTTTCTCATCGGCGCACTGCTGCTTGCTTACCTGTCGCCGAGTATTGAGATCGCCTGGGTAGGGGCCATCCTGATGCTAACCATCTACCTGTTTGCCTTCGAAGTAGTCGGCGTGGACGTCGCGGCCGCCAGTATCATGGTGCTGTTGGGACTCTCATCCCTGCTGGCACCCGTGATGGGCCTGGAACAGGGCCTGGTGGATAACAGACATCTGTTCGATGGATTTTCATCCAATGCGGTGATCTCCATCATCGCAGTGATGATCATCGGTGCCGGCCTGGATAAGACCGGCATCATGAATAGCGTTGCCACATTCATACTCAAGATCGGCGGCACCACAGAGGGCAGGATTATTCCGATCATCTCCGCCACGGTGGGCTTCATCTCTTCATTCATGCAGAATGTGGGCGCTGCCGCGCTCTTTCTCCCCGTGGTATCGCGCATCTCCGCCCGCTCCGGCCTACCCATGTCACGCCTGCTGATGCCGATGGGCTTTACCGCGATTCTTGGCGGCACCATGACCATGGTGGGCTCCAGCCCGTTGATCCTGCTCAACGACCTGATCCTCACTTCGAACAAGGCCCTGCCAGCCAACCAGCAGATGGAGACCTGGGGACTCTTTTCGGTCACTCCGATCGGTATCGCCCTGATTGCCTGTGGAATCATCTACTTCGTGTTGGCCGGGCGGTTCGTACTGCCTAAAACCAAGAGTGAAAGCAACACAAGCGGCACCGATCCCATGCAGTATTTCCAGGATGTCTATGGTCTGCGCTATCAACTGTCAGAGGTGGTTATCACCGACACAAGTAACCTGATCGGCAAACAGCTGGATGATATCGAGACAGCCTATCGAGTGCGGGTGATCGCGACAAAGCTCTCCGGTGAGGCGAATCGCATCGGTCCTGGCGCCCTGGCCCGGGATGTGGATCTCGAGGCGGGCATGGTATTGGGTATTGTCGCTGATCCGGATTCGTTGTCCCATTTCATCGAGGCCTTCAAGCTGAAAAGTCGCCCCAGTCTGCGTACCTTCGCCAATGACCTCGCCACCAACAAGGCCGGCATTGCGGAAGTCGTCATTCCCCCGGGGTCATCGCTTATCGGCAAAAGCGCCCGGGATGTGTGGATGCGTAAGACATATGGCCTTGCCATGATCGGCCTACACCGCAACGGGGAAACCATGCGCGAGGGGCAGGATATCCGCAATATGCCCTTCATGGCCGGGGACACCCTGGTGGTACATACCCCATGGGATGTGCTTCCCAGGATCGAGAAAGATAAAAACTTCGTCGTCGTTACCACCGAATATCCCCATGAAGAGTTGCGCCCTCACAAGATTGGCTGGGCCATGCTGTTTTTCACCATAGCGCTCTCGATGGTGTTGTTTACCGACATCCGTCTCTCGGTTGCCCTGCTCACCGGCGCCATGGGCATGGTGTTATCCGGCGTAATCAATATCGAAGAGGCGTATGAGTCAGTTAGCTGGAAAACCGTCTTTTTACTTGCATCCCTGATACCTCTTGGTCTCGCAGTGGAAACCACTGGCACCGCAAGATGGATCGCAGAACAGGTACTTTGGGTAGTGGGAGGGATGCCGATCTGGGTTATCCAGTTGTCGATCGCCGTACTGGCCACCTTTTTCACCCTGGTGATGTCCAATGTGGGTGCGACCGTCCTGCTGGTTCCACTGGCAGTGAATATCGCCATCGGCGCCAACGCCGACCCTGCGTTGTTCGCGCTCACCGTTGCCATCGCCACCTCCAATTCCTTCCTCATCCCGACCCATCAGGTGAATGCGTTGATCATGGGGCCTGCTGGGTATCGTGTTTCTGATTTCATGCGGGCCGGCGGCATCATGACACTGCTGTTCCTGGGTGTGATGATGCTGGTGATGAACCTGGTATTTTGATCCCGTTGCCTGTGTAATTTCGCTGATATCGATACTTGAAGTTTGTGTGCTGAGATTGAATACTGCAAGGCACGCTAACTACCCTGATCATACTAATGAATGGTTCACGGATCATCAAACGATACAACGCCTACTACAGGGGCTGGTGCCTTGCCTTTGGCGAACACAACGCAGACTATGACGAAGAGCGGGATATCAGTTGGCTGTTCGGAGAAGACCGGATTGGTCTGATCCTCTCTCCAAGCTTGCGTAAGCAGGCTCAACATGAGCTTTTAGGGCACCATGATGAGATACCACAACTGTCACTCACCGATGATAGCGTGGCACTGAACCAATACAGGCATCGACTGCAGGATGAGGTGGATATGAGGAACATCCAGCGCCTGAAGGAGTTCCTGCTGCATGGAGAGGAGATGCATATGTTTCTATGCAGCCACCTGATTTACCCATCACGCACCCGCATTCTCACCTTTGCCACCAAGAAGCCGCTTATCATCATGTATAAGGAGATGCAGCCGCTCAAGGTAACCATCGAATAAGATGCACACGGTATTGAACACCTCTAAACCGGCTATACCCATCCTCCAGCGGATGAAACATTCGGGCTAATTACGATAGATCCTAAGAGAGAGCGTGGATTGATATACCACCACAAAGGCCAGGATAAAGAACAACCAAGACAGTTG
>JASFJX010000340.1:0-4974 GCA_050119385.1 Candidatus Thiodiazotropha sp.
CCATAAACCGCCCAACCTTAGGGTCATACCACCGGGCCCCAAAATAGCTCAAGCCTGTTTCGTCTTCCGTCGGCTTACCCGTATACCATTTAGCATCGACATCCGTACTCTCATTTAAGTAGCGCTCTCCATACGGCCGGTAATCTTCATGCCAAAGCAGTTCGCCTTCGTCATTCGTTGCCGCAACAGGTGAACCAAGCCCGTCATTGTGATAGTAGGTGATCGTTTCCGTTGCCTGCCCAGCTGATAAAAACAGCATAAGCGTCAGGAAAATAAATACGTTCACAAAATAGGTTGCTCCTGGTTCGGCAACATGGAGATTACTATCTCTTTTAAGCTTGTTATATTTATTGATCATCGTTGCCACCATCAGAAAAGAATAATATGCAGAGCCGCCAGGAAAGCAGCCAGATTGAAGTTTGGATCAGTCCCTGCCTGAACTTCATCATAATCGCTGACACCATCGCCATCGGTGTCTGATTTCATGGGATCTGTACCGTATGCAATCTCCTCATTATCAAGCAACAAATCACTATCACTGTCATTGGTGTTTGGATTTGTACCGTAAGTATACTCTTCTGCGTTTGTAAGACCATCTTCGTCTGTATCCAGATCCGCGTCGTCAACAAGCAGATTGAGACCGTATTGGTGTTCGTAGTCATCCGGTAAACCATCGTTATCCATGTCTCCGGAATCACTGACGGACTCTATGCTCGCTATCCTTTGACTGTTCAGATAGACATTTTCTACATATTTTGACTCGCCAGGCACCATTTCAAACAGCTCATTTCCTGCTTTTGAATGGATAAAATATCTTTTCAAGCCATTCTTACTCCTTAAATACCTCAGATCTCTATCATCATAGCTGAAGTTAATGAGTTCAGTACCGGTAATGGTTGTCAGGTTTCCTGCGAGGTTGTAGTTGTAAGTCTGTGTTCCATCAGACGTTACGTTACCAAGCGCATCATACCCATAAGAACGAGCCACTGCACCGGATATTGATTCGAGCCTATTGTAGGTCGAGTCGTACACGTACTCGATTTCTTGATCTGTTGAGTTCTGATGTTCAATGTTACCAACCTCATCATACCCTATATTCATCGTCCCCCATGGACCACTAATATCTGTCAACCTATTCGTATCGTCATAACTCATCGTTTTACTTAAACTGCTATCAACGCTATTTGCGATGGACTTGATATTCCCTGCATCGTCATACCCATAATCGAGATTAACGATTGTATCTGTCCCTGTGGTTTGTATGACGTTGAGCCAAAGCCTATTCGTTTGGGTGAATGTAGTCGTATACCCGTTCGAGTACTCTAGTGTCCTTAACATGCCAGATGGGTAATGCTCGACTTCTGTTATGTAGGGTGAAACTGCCGTTGACCTCCCCAGGGCGTCTGGCAAATAACTGACGACCATGCCGCTTGGGTATGTAATGCTGTCAACAGTATCGAGCAAATCACGTGTATAGGTTGTTACGAAGCTGGTGCCATCTACCTTGAGGGTTTCCTGAATCAATTGGCTATTTTCATCGTAACTCTCAGTTCTAACAAAATCGCCGTCGGTGGAATACCTGAAGTTCTGGTCTTTGTCATAATCAATCCATAGGTCATTCGAGCCACTCCGGTAAGCTATATGATAGACCTGATTGAAATCATCGTATTGGTAACTCACCATCGGTTTTGCCGCGTGTGCCGTTTGTGTCTCTGTCAAGTCCCTTCCCGTGCTTCTCCCAGTCACATTACCTGAGTCATCAACATCAAACAGTGTGTAGCCTATCTCAGGGTCATATTTCCTCTTCAGATAATATCTATCGTCATACTCAAAGGTCCTTGTAAGATCTCCCTGAGTAATCTTCGTTACCTGCCCCAGAACATTTCTTGTTATTTCTGTAACGATGTCTTCTGGCGCTTCAATCTTGACAAGCTCCTTCTCATCCGGATTGCCGAATGCTTCATAGTGGTACTTGGTTGTTATACCGAGTTCGTTGACCACTTCCATGTGGTTGCCTGTCGCGCCTGTATAAATATATTCTACCGTATCATCACCCGGGTATGTTTCCGTTCGTTTTCTATTCAGGGCGTCATATGTGACATGAACACCTGATGTTGAGTTTGGATAAGAGGTGAATGTTTTGTTGCCTAATGCATCATACTCAGAGGTTTGTGTAATATTGATGCTTTTGGCACGATCCATTTTGGTTGTGCTTATTTCTCTACCAAAGCCATCATAGATACTTATATGCCGATACGGATAGCGATCGATAGTGCGAACAAGGCCGGTACTACTGCTAACAAGACCGGTACCACCATTTGACTCCCAGGTAATAGCTATATCTTGTGAAGTTGATTTAGGAAGATCGATAAATTCAAGGCGATTCATTTTATCGTATGTATAGCTGGTCTTGTTGCCTCGGCCATCTGTTAGGGATTTAATCGTGCCTTGTGAATTAACCTCTTTTTCATAAACTACCTCTTCCTGGTGAATTTCACCTAGAACAATATCCGTATTTTCGGGATGAATTTCTTCTTTCGCAATGTTGCGTACGTATTCATTGTAATCTGTTTTTATACCACGAGGATCAAGCATATAGTCAACGGTTCCATCACCGTTGTAATAGTACTTGGTTGTTACAGAATTGATCGTCTCTGTCTTTACATTGCCAGCCCCATCAAAGGTGCGTGATATTATTGATTTCTTACCATCTTCATCTTCGAGGGTCTCGCTCTTCTTCAAGCCTAGAATCCATTTTGATGGTTTGTGAGTGTAGACGTACTGTTTTTTTCTTGTCTTATTGTTATTACTTGTAAATACTACTTTTGTTGGTTGTCCATACTTATTGAAGACAGTATTCTCAGTTGTATAGCTGACGCCATTCCTCTCGAATGATTGTATACCTAATAACCGTGCGTATGTATCGATTTCCGTGAGACTTCTAGGACCGTAATCTTTTTCTTCGGATATCTTTTGACCATACCAATCATAGAGTTCCTTAGACAGGGAAGTCGCATCCCTACATCCCCCAGAGACGTTTAATTCACAGGTTATTTTTTTTCTAAGCGCCCCCATAAGCCAAAGCTTACCTTGAACACTTGACTTAGAACTACTTATGGCGCCGTAGCCGTAGTGGTAGTAGCGAGTTTCGGAGTTTGGTGAAACGACTTTTGTCCAATCAAGCTCATCCGTATACATGCTTGGATAGTAATCATATGTCCAGGTAGACACCCCCTTCCCATCAAAAGCATTCGACGTTTTCTTAGTTAGAACTGTCGACAATCCATGTACATTTGATGAAAAATAGACGCGTTCATAAGTATAGTTAGTAACCCCCCCATAGGGATGTTCTACTTGTTTTATTGAGTAAATACCATCCCCAGCAGTTGTTTTGTAATTGTAACTCCAATATCTTTTATCCGGTAACTTAACCTTTTTGAGATAAAACTTATTGTTTTCACTTGTAGGCGCGAATATGTATCTCCAGGTTCTTGAACCTGAGGTGATCGACTCCAATACAACGTCATCATTATCTACGTTTTCATAATTGAAGCTCACAATTGGAGAATTCTTCGTGTTATTCTCATAAATATTATCAAGAAGCGCATATTTATTGTATGCGGAATATACATCATCGTCGCCAAGATACTCAAAAACAATAGCATTTCCGTTTCTGTCTATGATTCTCTTTGTATACCAATAGTATAATTCCCCAGAATTATGAACTTTCTTTGTCATTTCATATTGCATGCCATCGGGAGATTTAATCAGAAGTATATTGTCGCTTTGGTCACAATAGCCTACCCAACGATTTTTGGTGATATAGTCAGGTTCACCATTAACATTTACCTCATTGTTTGCATCGTTGCTTGTGCTGTCATCCGTAAGAGAATCATCTGTTGTTATATCATCACCAAGATTAATGGAGCCTGATGTCGAATCACCGCTTGAAGGAATACCTGGCAAAGACACACCCATTACTGAGACAGTTTCTTCGCTATAATAGGGATCTAAAAGAACTTCTCGGCTTCCGTCCGGCAATTCCAGTACGGGATTATCTTCGTTTGATTGTAAGTCGACATTCTTACATGTAGGCCAGTTTACACCGTCATGCCTCATGATCACTCGACCAAAATGCATCGTCCATCCTTGACCCACGACGGACTTCTCGCCAGCAAGCTTATCATCCAGTGATGTGTATGAACGCTGTATCTTGATATCCATACCGCCATTGAGCGGAATGACAAGGTCGGTGTGGTGAAGTTGCAATTTTCCCGTAAACGGATCTATGTACTCATTGGCATGTTCGTTAATGAAGTCACGATCCATGTTCAGACCAGGCGCAGAGTAGTAGTCCGGCATATCTGTGTTTGCGCTTACATTGATACTTAACGCTACTAAAACTGTATAAATGAGTTTTTGGGTAATAAGTGGTGATTTCTTATATTTCATACAAATAATCCGATCTTGCTTTAGAGGCACTTAGATACTATACAGCAAATTAAAAAAATTGACTGTGAACGTTATTTCATTAAAAAAACAGACCTGCCGTAGTGTTCCGGAATAGATTTACTCAAACCCTGTATCACAGATCATCATTGATTCACAAACCAAGACCTACCCTTTCAGTTTCGCTAATCTGAATTCAGTTCATTGAGGTGTTGGCGCTTTGTGCTGCCCGCCGCACCTTTGCTCGAGACCCCATTCTCCTCAAGCAGTTGATTGGTCTCTTCTATCAGTCTTTGTGATGCGGTGATGCGCGCATCAATTCGAGAGGCGCTGTCGGACTCTTTTTGATTGGCCGCTTCGATGGCGCGACTGAGCTGTTGTGAAACATCCGCGGGCTCAGTAGCGGCAGTGTTATTTATACGACGCTGCGAGAGGTTGGATGGTACAGCGGTCGCTTTGACTGGCTTTTGTGTATCAGGAGAGGTCGGCAGGACCTCTCCGTCAAGAAAGTTGCCGAGAGCGGTA
>JASFJX010000341.1:0-4972 GCA_050119385.1 Candidatus Thiodiazotropha sp.
TGCTCAATCGTCAATAGCTTAGGCTATTAACTCAATCACAAATCCGCATCTGAACGGCGATCCCGGCACGATCATCACGTTCCCGGATGAAACATTCGGGCTAGCAGAATAGTATGCAGATTACAGCTTAATATGTCACAAGCGTGTTGTTAATTTATAACAAAAAAACGACGTGTGCCCCTATATACTCAAATATAAACGCGGTATATATGGTTTCTTTCGCATGAAAAACAAGGAACGAAAACGTACGCCAAGCCTCTGTCGGAAGAAGCGTAACCCATGATATCACACGCTACTACACGAATACGGATAAAGCATGGGAATAAAGATTATTCCCTGAAACGCTTGCGAGTTAAATCAGGAGTCTCTCAATGGAAAGAAGGAATCCCCCAACCCAAGAAGAGAGTCTTGAAATACACTCTGTGTCTGACGCAGCAGTGTAATCTACGCTGCAAATACTGTTATGTCGTCAAGGGTGCGCCATACATGCCCCTTGAAATTGGTAAAAAAATCATTGACTTCATTTTTCATCGAACACCACCTGGTGAAAAGATGATTATCGGCTTCTTCGGTGGAGAACCTCTACTTGAATTCGAACTAATGAAGGCCCTCACTGAATTAATTGAGGAACATCCCGAACATGACCAGCACCCTGTCGAATTCTCCCTGGTAACGAATGGAACAATTTATAGCCATGTGATTGCCGACTTTATTGAACAACATGATTTTGGCTTCGGTATCAGTTGCGATGGACCTCCTGAGCTACACAATCGTTACAGGCTTTACATCAACGGTAAAGGTAGTGGTAACCGGGTAGAAAAGAACATCATGCAGGCGATTCAGCGCTTCCCCAATCTAATGGTGAATGCGGTATACCGACCCGATACCCTCCAGAACCTGCCCGAAGTAGTCGACTACTTTGCTTCACTAGGAGTGACACAGATCTATCTAAATCCAGATTTTTCCGCTGACTGGTCGATCCATGAAGCAAATATCTTACCAGAGATATATGGCCTGCTGGGTGAGCGTTATGTCAACAGCTACATCGTGGGCAAACCGCTCTATATCAGTCTGATCGACAGTAAGATCAGTGTGATACTACGTGGAGGCTATCAGACCGAGGAAAAATGCAGTATGGGCAGAGGAGAGCTTGCATTCACGCCGAACGGTAACATATTCCCCTGTGAGCGTCTTATTGGAGCGGGAGATGGCGATGGGCATTGCATTGGTCATATCGATGAAGGAGTTGTCCCTGAAAGGATGCAATGCTCCACTTCATCCACAGTCAACGTCGAATGTCTCACCTGTGGTCTGCAGGATTACTGTACTCACTGGTGCGGATGTTCAAACTATTTTTCCAGCGGTTATTACAACCGAGTGGGACCATTTCTTTGTGCTTCGGAACGCGCTTCGATCATCGTTGCACATCAAGCCATACAACAGTTGGAAACGAGGCTGGGATCCCTCTTTTCCGATCATCTGGCGGGTGACCCCGCCATCAACAGTGCAACCAGCTGAAACATGCAAGGAGGTATAAGATGGTAAAATATTGGAAAAATGGAGGGCGCTGGAGCATTTGGGCAACGGAACTTCAAGTTATCGAGAAGTTCATCAGAAAGAATGAACTCCAGCCTCTCGATAAAATTACTGCAGCGGCATACATAGACAGAGAGGATAATCCTGCAATGCTGGGGCCAGCGATACAGCCATCTGTAAATCTCATGGACAAACGTGGTATATCTATAAGTACCTGGGAGGAATTTCATAGTATCTACGGAGGCATGCGGGTTCCTCACCTTCATTTTCGCGGTGAAATCTATATGCTGAATAATGATCAGTGGAATGAATTCTCTCACCGAATGTTAAAACAATTCAGCGTCAAACTGGATACTGCCAATGCAGTTAGTTTTGATCAACTCATGGATGTCTCAGAATCAGTGACTGCAATGGGTTGAGCAGACCTTCCCCTGAGTCATATCACAATACTCAGGGGTAGCTTTATAGGATGGCACACGCTGATGTGGTCACCCCATAGATTGCACTCGGATGGTTTTAGTTCGCAGCGTACATCAGAAGGAACTACTGCATGGATTGAGTACCAGATAAAAAAAGCGGAAAAAGCAGGGAAAAGCAGAGCAGCAAGCAGAAAATCAAGTAACAGAAAAGGGGACGGTACTGAATGGTACTAACTTAATTTTCCTAGGATGCCCTTATTTCCTAACATTCTCTCATACTATCGGCCTAAGCTTGGTCAACAATGGGTAAGCATTTGGCCTTCGTTTCACAGTCCTTTGTTCGATTTTTCCTGGCCTCAAACCCATGCATTGCTGCGCTATGAGTAAAAAAAATGTGTCGAGCAGGTCGTCAAGCGATGTGTCTATTTGCTGGCACCACATCAGCCAAGGCAACCGACTCGACTAGCGGAAGGTCCATCAATATTTCAGATACTATATGCTTTGCTTATCAGGTAAGAATAACTGGAATTCAGAAGGGCTATAGGATAGGGGTAACTCTACCAGTTCAGTATTGTAGCAACGGTACTATTCACACTGGCTAAAATCTTTATTTTTCTCATGTGTGTGATATTTTTATAGTGCTCTCAGGAAAAACGGCAGTCTTAAATAAGCTCAGTTTATTATAGTCTGATCGTTTATCTAGTTATATATCTAAAGCATAATCGTAAGGAGACGACTATGAATGCTCAGGCCTCTCGTGTAATTGCTGTAATTTCTCCCCGTTCTGTCGGCGGTATATCAATATTTGATAATGAAGAAGCAACCACTCCGGAAACCTATCAACAGTTTCAATCTGAAGACGCCGATATTAGAGGTACCGTTAATGAACTTCAGCGGCTAGGGTTAACGATTGAAAACGTCAGTGATATGACGATATCTTTCAGCGGAACGACCAAAGAATTTCAGAATATCTTTGGCGTGAAGACCCACAAGGAAAAGGTGGAAATGATAGAGGGATTACCGTCTGTCGAGTATTTCAATGCATCGCCAGAGGATGCTGAAACACTCCTGGAACCTCCTCAATCACTAAAACCTATGACGGAAGGAATGGTTATAGCTCAACCACCAGAAATGTTTGAGTCTCCAATCCCGCCAATCGCACCAGTCAATCCGGCTGCATATCGATATTTCTTTGCTCCTGATGACCTCGCTGTGATGTTACGATCGGCACGTGTTCATCGCCTAGGTGTAACTGGTCGCGGCATAACAGTGGCGATGATTGATTCCGGCCACTACTCACATCCCTTTTTTAACTGGCATGGGTACCGTAAACATTCAACCATACTTGGTCCTGGTCAATCCAACGCTGGAGATGACATGGTAGGGCATGGCACAGGTGAATCTGCTAATGTTTACGCAGCAGCGCCAGATATTACCTTGCGTCCTATAAAAGGGTTGATTGATCCAGTGGGTGATTTCCATGCGGCCATCGCTTCGACGCCAACGCCGAATGTTATTACTAATAGTTGGGGATACAATGTAGATCATCAGTCCTGGAAGCAACTTAATATGACGAATAAGCCATTGTATAATTATCTAAAATTGCTAGAAGCTGTTGTTGCCAAGGCGATTGCAAAAGGTATTACAGTGTGTTTTTCGTGTGGTAACGGAACCAAGCGCGGTTTTCCTAGCTCAATGCCGCAAGTTATTTCCGTAGGAGGTGTGCATGTAAACTATCCCGATTTGACCTTAGAAGCATCAAGTTACGCTAGTAGTTTTCCAAGCGCTCTCTATCCTGGTCGTCATTGCCCAGACTTGTGTGGCTTAACTGGAAAAGCAGTATCAGTGGGAGGCGACACTCGAGCACCCAGTATTATGTTACCGGTACAACCGGGAGCCGATCTGGACAAGATTTCACCGACAACTGGTGCAAATGATGATGGTTGGGGTTTGTTTAGTGGGACGTCTGCTGCGTGCCCACAAGTGGCTGGCGTGGCTGCTTTGATTTTGGAAAAAAAGCCGACGCTTACGCCTGCGCAGGTAAAGCAGAAAATGATGAGTACCGCGCGTGATATAAAGATCGGTACAAGCGGTACAGGCGAGACTGCTGGGCCTGGTAATGACGATGCGACTGGTGCAGGTCTAGTAGATGCCAAGTGGTCTTATATTTCTGCGCTTGGCGACGTTGCAGCGGCATTCATATCCGCGACACCGGAAATACAACAACAAATGGTTCAGGCTGGTCAGATGCCGCATGAGGCAGAGGAATTTATCGCCGATGTGATAGATACCTTACGCTCACGTTAAAGCGGTCATGGTAAAGGTCGACCATATGAACTACATGCGAATGGTCGGCCTTGTTATATCTCTCTGTTTAATTTCGTGTGCGAGTTGGATTGCCACAGCATGTACGAATCATGGGAGCATTACTAGTATGGACGAAATTACTGCCCAAGTAGTACTAAAAGCATCAAATGGCGTCTCCATTCTTGATCCTGATCCTGGACTTGTTGTCATTGATCAGCAAATTATCGATGCGGCTAGTGAAAAGTTAAGGGCATTGGGGTGTGATGTGTTATCACCAGGGGTTCACAGTTTGTCGATCAGTTGCAATATTCAGGTCTTTGAAAAGGCTTTTAAAACCTCATTAGTGCGAAAAGAGGGCCCAAGTGCCGCTGTCAGGGAATCTTTCTTTCAATATGGCCAGCCGGTGACAATTCCTGATGAATTAAAGCCATTTGTGGCCGATGTGATACTCTCAGTGCCGCCTGAATTAGATCTGTAACTACCTGAAATCATGAAGAGATTAACTCAAATGATGCTTGAAGTGGCAATCGCGACAAGAAGCCACAAAGCAATAGGTCTTCACATCTGCAAGTGAGATTGCTAGGGCAATCTGTAATATTCGCAGGGTGGGATTTATCATTTTAATCGTTTTATCGGAAATTCACTAAATACCGTCAAATATACCTATGAATCTGTGAGCTACGTCTATCATGAATATGAACGTCTGACTA
>JASFJX010000342.1:0-4971 GCA_050119385.1 Candidatus Thiodiazotropha sp.
TCATCCGATTTGGCCATAGGTATTCATACACTCTTGTAGCTCCTAACCTCTTGATATTAAATGAAAAGCGTAATAACAAAGAAAGATAAAGCAGCTTAGTTGAGTAATTTAGGCGAAAAGTATCTTGACGCCTACAGTGGACGGCGTTAGCAAAACTTGCTGTAGAAGTGCTACAGTGGTGTTTTGATGCCTTGCTGTGAGCAAACACACGACGGCTGATTATATATCCATACATAATACAGCTGTTCTTCAAATCCTGTTACCAGTGATTAATCCTGCAGGGCTATTTCGTATGGATCCTATTACCAACTCTAGATAGTCTGGTGGTGGTTCCGGTGAGTTAACGACGATGACATGGCGTGCCCTAAAAAGCATTAAATAACGATACTATTGGTGTATTTGCATAATACAAAATGTATATTAGTAGCAATATAAATTGCTGTAATGCAAGCTTCAAACAAATGGCGTTGTGACGAAAGCTTGGCATATGGAGGCGTGCATAATGAAACACGCAGAGCTAACCAGCTCAGTTAAGGATACTGCTTCACTGGTGTTCAAGATTGCCTCGGAGCCTTGGGAGTTTGAAAAGATACATGAGCTGAACTACCAGACGTTTGTCGATGAAATCCCGCAGCATCTATGTAATCAGGGTAAGCGGTTAGTAGATAAGTTCCATGATGAAAATACCTATTTTATCTGTGTCAAGGGGCAGGAGTTACTGGGGATGATGGCGCTGCGGGGAAAGCGGCCATTTTCACTGGACCAGAAGCTGGATGATTTGGATGGGTATCTTCCTCCTTTCAATGCTGTATGTGAGATTCGGCTACTCGCGGTCAAGAAGGAGCACCGTCGCTCGGCCATCTTTGGCGGCATACTGAAGCATGCATTTGCCTGGGGAGTCCATCAGGGTTATGACCTTGCCGTAATCTCCGGCACAACACGGCAGTTAAAGCTCTACACACACCTGGGTTTCAAACGCTTTGGGCCATTAGTTGGTGAACGGGATGCACTCTTTCAGCCCATGTATCTGGATTTTACCAATGCCGTGGCGCTTAAGAGACAGTCCAGGCTGTTTCAGATAAAGCGCAATAGTGCACTGGAGCATCTCTGTTTCAACTATCTACCAGGTCCGGTCACGATTCCCAGTTCGGTTGTGAAAGCCAATTCAGCGGAACCCTGCTCTCATCGCGGAAAGCGGTTTATGGAGGATTTTGCTGAAGTCAGGCGTGAACTGTGCGCCAGAGTGAATGGAAGCAATGTGCAGGTGATGACGGGTTCGGGCACCCTGGCCAATGACGTGACGGCTGCTTACCTTACCCAGTTATCGGGTAAGGGCATTGTTGTAGTCAATGGTGAATTTGGTGAGCGGTTGCGCGATCATGCGGCGCGTTTCGGTCTCGATTTTAAAGTGTTGCATGTGACGGAAGGGGAGGCCGTCAAAATAAAGGATCTGGAACGGCAGATTAGACGCATGGCCTGCGTTGAGTGGATTTGGACTGTGCACTGTGAGACATCAACCGGTGTGTTGAATGATATCTCGGCTTTGGCAGAGCTATGCAGGGCTAAAGGGGTAAAACTTTGTGTGGATGCAATCAGCACGATCGGTGGATGCCATGTGGACCTTGATGGCGTGTATATGGCGACTGCCGTGAGTGGAAAGGGTATCGGGTCCATACCGGGTCTAGCTATGGTGTTTTATCAGGATAAGGTTTTGCTCCATAAGCAACGCTTACCCCGCTACTTGGATCTGGCCTATTATGAGCAGAAAGGTGGCGTTCCCTTTACTATTTCCTCAAATGCTGTCTATGCGTTAAAAGCCGCCCTCAACGACCGCGACTGGGAGTACGGATTTGCCAATGTCAGGCAGTGGTCTGAAACCTTATGCCAGGCTCTTGAGGGATTGGGTTTGTCCATTGTCGCCAATAAAGTCTGCCGGGCCCCGCATATAACGACTATCAGACTACCGGTGACCGTTTCATCAGCCGTTCTCGGTGAGGCCCTGGAGCAGGAGGGGATTATGGTCCATTACCTCAGTGAATCCCTCGTAAAGAGAAACTTTATACAGGTGTGTTTCATGGGGGACTGCCAAGAGCCGGCCAGGTCACTTGTCAATTATCTGAAGGTTTTACTGCACAGGTAAAAATCTAAAAAAGCTGAGGTTAGCTATTCGTGATGGGTCACAGCAAGACTGCCAGTCTTATCGGGAGAACCAATGCCCACTCGAAGGTGAAGAAGATCATGCTGGACTCATACCTGTCACTGGAATTGCAGATACCGGGGAAACTTTAAAAGAAGAAGGTTACTTTCAGGGATAAATCAGGGAGCGTTATGAACATTCTATCCAAAAGCAGTGCGCAACAGCGTGCCGAACAGATTGCCGCTTTTCAGCGGGAGCTGGTGCTAATGGAGCAGGAGCAGGTTCTCACCCTGGATAGTGATCAGCGGCAGGCCGTTGAAAGTTATCACCAGGTATTACTGGAACAGTATCGTACCACCTATGATATTGATAAAAGCCACCGGGAGAAGCAGTTGTCTCTGGGTATGCGCGTGGCTTCTTTCATTGGTGCACTCGCCCTTGCTGCCAGCGT
Source organism: Candidatus Thiodiazotropha sp. (assembly GCA_050119385.1). Lineage (GTDB taxonomy): Bacteria > Pseudomonadota > Gammaproteobacteria > Chromatiales > Chromatiaceae > Thiodiazotropha. The sequence goes on from JASFJX010000342.1 coordinate 2,589, forward strand.
GTTTTTTCTTTTTTATCAGTTCTGGGGGCTCCTGCCGACCAGTGCTCAGGTGATTATTCTGATTGCGGCATCGGTTCTGTTCTTTGTCGGCACGGTCATTGTTGCCGATAAAGATGCCACTGGGTATATCACCAAGCTGATTGGGCTCGTGAGCTTTGCCTGCTTTGTCCTTAACATTGCCATGCTGGGTCAGATATTCAACATTACCCCAACCGATAATGCACTGATTCCCTGGGCGTTGTTCGCCTTTCTGCTGGCCTATGCCTTTGATATGCGGTTGCTGCTAGCGGCCGGTATTCTCTGTATCGGGGCCTTTGTTGCTGCCAGGGTGGGTACCTGGAGTGGGATGTATTGGATCCATTTCGGTGAACGGCCGGAAAACTTTTTTCCTGTTGTACTCCTACTTTTTGGCCTGCCAGCCATCATTGATCACAGCCGATATTCAGGCTTTGCCAGTGTCTATCGGGTGTTTGGACTACTGGTGCTGTTTCTCCCCATGCTGGCCCTAGCGAACTGGGGGATGATCAGTTATCTCAATTCCGACCCGGATCTCATCGAAGGGGGTTATCAGCTTGCGGGCTTTGGCCTGAGCGCCGGGGCCGTCTGGCTGGGGATCCACAAAGGGTGGGGTGAGGTAACAAACACCGGCCTTGTTTTTTTCGTGATCTTCCTCTACACCAAATTCTTTGATTGGTGGTGGGAGATTATGCCCAAGTACTTGTTCTTCCTTGTGCTGGGTCTGACCGCCATTCTAATTTTGCTGGTGTTGAAGCGTGTACGCAATGTCCAGCATGCATGGACGGAAGGAGGCGCCTGATGAAAAAGCAACTGCGTACGCTTATTGCCGGACTCGCTCTTATTGCGGTTACAAATACCGTGGCGTTGATTGGGGTGAACTATAACCGTAGCGGTGAACCGGATGCTGTGACTGTGTTGACTGAACGGGAATTAAGACTGCCTTACCGATATGGTTTTTTGGAAGAGAACAGTGGGATTGCCCTCAATATCAAATGGCGCGTGGGGTATAGGGCGCCTTACAGACCAAATAGTTATAATCGATGGGAGCATCTCACCTGGCTTGATAAGGAGAAGCTCGAGACGCTGGGATTTGACCTCAGTGAGCCACTTACCAGTGAAAAAGCCAGGCGGCGTTATAAAAAAATGCTGCCACGAGATGTTTATCTGGTACTCGAATATGATGGCGACATGTACAAGCAGACCATTGAGAAGCGTAAAAGCGAATTGGCCAAGCAGCAGGCCCTTCTGGCCAAAAACCCTGAAAAGGAGGAATTCAAGAAGCAGGTAAAAAATGCGCGGGATCAACTTAAAGCAGAAGAGCAATATAACTCGCGCCTGTTTGTCATTGATGCAGATAGAGATAAGACTGCCCTGCGGGCCCGTTATCCTGATCAAACCAAATACCTCATAATGGCGGGGCAGGTAGACCTTCATGTCAATGAAAATTCGTTTGAAGGCAGTATCCGGGAGCTCACGATTATGTCAGTAAATGTACCCCTGGATTACCATTCGATACTAGTGCCGTTGATGGGCATGGATAGTTATCGCAAGCAGCCTGAACGCCCACGCTACAGAGTGAAACTTGCTACAGGTCAGCGGCTGGAGCCCTGGGTGGAAGACGTAAGTTTGCAGGAGTAGGCAGATATCCAGGGCGATTCAAAGCCATGGCTATCAATTCTATATATATCAGGTATAGCAACTACTATAACCCGCAAGGGTGGATTTAGCTCTTCAATCATTTTTATCTTTCATGCTCACCTCCAACTAGATTATGGTTTAGGTGAAGTTTTGGGTGTCCATGTTTCTTTCTCAACTAGTTGCATATTTTTAAATGCTTAACTTATTACTTAGTGCTTCCAGTCTTTTCTTCATTGCAGCATCAATTTCTTCAGGTTTAATACGCTTTATAACACTTGTTAATACTCTGATTTCCTCTTGTGTAAATTTTCCGTCTGCCTCGGCTAAAGAAACCAATTTATCTAACTCCATGGCATCTAAGGTACCATCGTTCATGAAGCAATCAATTGATAATAAAGACATATCGATATGGGCCATAATTCTTTCCTTAGGCGTTCAATTACTGGGCAATTAATATGAACAAACTTTCCACAAAATATAACATCTGCGCTATATAAATAGAAAAATTAACAGGACTATGAAAAAAAACAACCAGGATAGCCAACAAATGAGTCAATGTGTAATTGGGTTATGTTGTTGAAATGTTGAGAAATTATTAAATCGAATTTTTGGGTGTCTTCAAGCTGTCAAACTGCTCTAAACTGCCAAACTAGCTGAGGGGTGTCCTAAAGCTAGTCAAAATAGTCCGAAACTAGCTCTCAAACAATATGAGACACCACACTAGCGG
>JASFJX010000343.1:0-4956 GCA_050119385.1 Candidatus Thiodiazotropha sp.
TGTGCTGGTGGACGGTCATCGTCTCTCTGCCGCCTTGTTTGATTTCGGTCTCTATCTGTTTCATAACGCAAAGGCCTTGCTAGCCAGGGGTACAGGTCCCTACTTTTATCTGCCGAAGATGGAGAGTTACCTGGAGGCACAGTTATGGCGTGATATCTTCAGCTGGTCCGAGAAGCAGCTGGAGCTTGAACATGGGACGATTCGCTGTACGGTACTGATCGAGACCATCACTGCGGTATTTGAGATGGATGAAATCCTGTATGAGCTGCGTGACTCCATCTGCGGCCTCAACTGTGGACGTTGGGACTATATCTTCAGCTTCATCAAGCGTTTTCACGCACAATCCGAATGTGTACTTCCCGATCGCAGCCAGGTCACCATGACGGTTCCCTTCCTGCGTGCCTATTCAAAGCTGTTGATCAACACCTGCCATCGCCGTGGCGCCCATGCCATGGGAGGCATGGCGGCGCAGATCCCGATCCGTGACGATGCCAAGGCGGATGCTGAAGCCAAGGAGAAGGTACGTCTGGATAAGGAGCGGGAAGCCGGGGATGGCCATGATGGAACATGGGTGGCGCATCCCGGGCTGGTGCCCATAGCAATGGGAGTTTTCGATAAGCATATGCCCGGCCCCAATCAACTCGACCATCTGCAAGAGGGCTTGGTAATCACTAACAGAGAGCTGTTACAGGTGCCTGAAGGTGAAATCACCGAAGCGGGTCTGCGTAACAATATCAGCGCTGCACTACGTTACATGGCTGCATGGCTTGGTGGGCGTGGCGCTGTGCCGATTCACCATCTAATGGAAGATGCGGCGACCGCGGAGATCGCCCGCTCACAGATCTGGCAGTGGATCCGCTATCCCAAAGGGGTACTCAACGATGGTCGTGATGTTACCTATTCACTCTTCGATCGCGCAGTCAGTGATGAACTGGACCTGATACGAAAAGAGGCCGGTGAACTGGCCTATGAGGCAGGGCACTACGAAATGGCGGCAACCCTGCTGAGAGAGATCGTCGCAGCCGATGATTTCGAGGAGTTTTTAACCCTGCCTGCCTATGAACAAATCGACTAAGTTGCGACAAACGCAAAAAACCAAACCAAAGACACCAAATGGAGAAACATCAGATGACTCGTAGAGAACAGATCGAAGCCTTGGAAAAGGATTGGGCGGAAAATCCACGCTGGACCGATGTGAAGCGCGGTTACAGTGCACAAGACGTCGTGCGCCTTCGCGGTTCCGTTCAACCTGAATATACCTATGCCAAGCATGGCGCCGAAAAGCTCTGGAAGCTGGTTCGCGGGAATGCCAAAAAGGGGTATGTGAACTGCATGGGGGCGATCACAGGCGGACAGGCGATGCAGCAGGCCAAGGCAGGTATCGAGGCGATCTATCTCTCCGGTTGGCAGGTGGCGGCGGATGGCAATACCTCCGAAACCATGTATCCGGATCAGTCTCTCTACGCCTACGACTCGGTGCCCACCATGGTGCGGCGTATCAACAGCGCCTTCAAACGGGCCGATGAGATCCAGTGGTCACGGGATACCGGTCCGGAAGATGAAGGCTATATCGACTACTTTCTGCCCATCGTCGCCGATGCCGAGGCAGGATTCGGCGGTGTGCTCAACGCCTTTGAGCTGATGAAGAACATGATCGCCGCGGGTGCGGCCGGTGTGCATTTTGAGGACCAACTTGCGGCGGTGAAGAAGTGCGGTCACATGGGGGGCAAGGTATTGGTGCCGACCCAGGAAGCGGTGCAAAAACTGATCGCCGCGCGTCTGGCTGCGGATGTCATGGGCGTGCCTACCCTGGTATTGGCTCGCACCGATTCCGAGGCGGCCAACCTGCTGACCTCCGACGTGGATGCCAACGATCAGCCCTTCCTCACCGGTGAGCGGACCGCCGAGGGTTTCTACCGTGTGACGAATGGTTTGGAGCAGGCCATTTCGCGTGGATTGGCTTATGCCCCCTATGCGGATCTGGTGTGGTGCGAGACAGGCACGCCGGATCTTGGCTTCGCCCGTGAATTCGCCCAGGCGGTATTGGCGGAGAATCCAAACAAGCTGCTGGCATACAACTGCTCACCCTCGTTCAACTGGAAAAAGAATCTGGACGACAAGACCATCGCCAGGTTCCAGGATGAACTCTCCGATATGGGTTACAAATATCAGTTCATCACCCTGGCCGGTATCCACAACATGTGGTTCAACATGTTCGATCTTGCCTATGAGTATGCCCGTGGAGAGGGAATGAAGCATTATGTCGAAAAGGTTCAGGAGCCCGAGTTTGCGGCACGCGAAAAGGGTTATACCTTTGTCTCGCATCAGCAAGAGGTGGGTGCCGGTTATTTTGACGATGTCACCACGGTTATTCAGGGTGGCGCATCGTCGGTGACCGCGTTGACTGGTTCCACGGAAGAGGAGCAGTTCGATAGCGCGGCTGGTATGTAGATTCACTTTTGCATATACAGCTGATTTCGCATTAGTACTCACACTCACCGCTAGTTGTACTGATGTGTGTGTATTACCATTTTTCTGTCATTGGGCCGCGCTATTGGCGCGGCCTTTTTTTTGGCCGAAAAAACATGAATTGCCGCCACTATGTGCAAATTAGTCATTACATTTATGAGGGTTGAATGGTAGTCACTAAATCTAGAACATATCGTCATAGATGACATTTCACTGGCTGCAAGCAGAGGTGTTGATTTTGCGATAGTTTGCGGCCGATATTTTTAAAATCAGTTCCATGATCAAGGGAATAGTGATTAGGCAGTATTAGAGGAGAACATCATGAACCAGACAGAAGGCGGATTTAAGACCGCTGATCTCTGCGATCTGCACGAAGAGCATCTGCAGGTCTGTAATCCCGGTTTTCGTCACTATGGCGGATTTAAGGCATTCCATGGCCCCATTGCAACGCTGAAATGCTTTGAAGACAACTCGAAGGTGCGTGAACAGTTGGATCAGGCGGGCGAGGGCAGGGTACTTGTGGTAGATGGTGGCGGGTCGTTACGTTGTGCCCTGCTGGGTGACATCTTGGCCCAGAAGGCTGTAGACAACGGTTGGGCCGGTATTTTGGTGAATGGCTGTATACGCGATGCCACTGAGATCGGTGGAATGTCCCTCGGGGTAATGTCATTGGCTACCAATCCACGTAAGAGTGTCAAGAAAGGGATGGGGGATACTGGTGTTGAAGTTAAATTCAGTGGTGTCACTTTCAGGCCTGGAGAGTGGCTCTATGCCGATGAGGATGGCATTGTTGTGCTTCAATCAGCAACTACTGATAAGGATAAGGTGTAACAGTTGCGACTTGATGGGTGCAGGGGTTCGTGAGCAGGGCCACATCGGCTTGGCTGATCATAAAAAAGCGGGATTTTTGAGAAAAACTGTGCAGACCGGTGCGGTGACGCTGATCCAACGGTTCGGCAGTGCGTTGAATCTCAATGTTCACTTTCACAAGCTGTTTCTGGATGATGACTAAACACCCGAACAGCGTCACCAGGCCTTGCTTGGGCACAGTGCTTGAAAGCCGTCTTGCTGTACCAATGCCGTGAACCCATCATTGGCCCCGCGATTCGTAAGCCTGTTTGATATAACCGGGTCTGTCCTCTATGTATTATACGGCGATGCAGCGCAACGGCTCTTCAAAACGGAATTTAGGGATGTATAGCGTTAATCGATAGTCTCCACGGATATTTTCACTATTGCACATCCCCGACTTGTTGCGCTACTGCTCCGACCCAATAATTAAAGTTCCTAACGTTTTTTAATCCAAGCTTTTCGAAGAGTCCAACAAGTTCTTTCTGGTTTGGGAAATATTTATTTGATTCCGATAGATATCGGAATGAATTACACTCACCCCGGTGGAAGATAAGTTTCCCTAAGAGAGGTGCTAATTGACAAAAATATATCCAATATATAATTTTAAAGAGCGGATTGGCTGGCTTTCCTTGATCAATGCTTGTAACAATACCACCCTTTCGAGTCACCCTTTTCATCTCTGTGATTCCGGCCTCTATATCTTTTAGGTTCCGTAATCCGAAACTGATAATCACAAGGTCAAAAGTGCCGTCTTCATATGGCAAATTAAGTGCATCGCCTTCAGCATACTTAATATTAGTTAATTCTCTACCCCGGCGTTTCGCAATCTCCAACATTTTTGGGGACATATCATAAGCAATAATTTCACTATCGGGATATTTTTTCGCTAGCAAAATTGAGATATCCCCACTGCCTGCGCACAAATCAAGGATTTTTCCATTTCGTGGAACGGATAATTTTTCAATGGCTTTACGGTCTATGATCCCTTTAGTTCCGAAAGCATGCATGACATTTGCCGCATCGTACTTCTCGGCCAATCCATCAAAAAATTTTTTATTGTACTCTTCCCATGAATTTGCTTCGAAATATTTGTCAAATCCAACTTCCTTAATCAGTTTGAAATTTTTATCTTTTTTAATGGTTTTCATTGAAAACTCCTTTTTCCTAAGACCTAGTGTCTTTAACTTTTTCCTAAGACCTAACCTCTTTAAGAGTAAACGCCCTTTATAAGCAGGTCAAGCGTTAGTTTCTTGCTGATGGTCCAGCGCATTAAAGACTCCAAAACGAAAAATAATAAGACATGCATTTAAACAAAACACAATAACAAGACATCTATTTAAACGATAATAAATAAGCATTCATTTAAACAACAATAAGAAGACATAAAATAAAATCAAACTAAATTCATCTTTGAAAAGGTAAGCGCCTAACCGATCACACTCTTTCCGAAACCTTTGCATGACCGTAAGCCCCCTAACAAGAAGTTTATTTATGCCTCGCAAAACAAAACAGCAATGGCAATCGTTGATAGCCGGGTCCGAAAAAACGCGGTGTATCACAGGCGGCATTCTGTCATCTGTTTAACCATGGCTCATCGAAAGCATATCGGTCTGTCCAAGTAGATAGAGTGTAACA
>JASFJX010000344.1:0-4908 GCA_050119385.1 Candidatus Thiodiazotropha sp.
TGCGTCTCTTGTAAAGGGCATGCCATTCCCTGCGAGACGCGCCTTGCAGCTTACGGCTTCCCGTCGCGCTGATATGTGCCATTTATTCGTTACACCACACTAGGGTGCCGGTCTGAAGCCGCAATTGTTAAAGGTTAACGGCCTGCAGCTTGTCTTGAAGCGTGCCGACAAGCGGCTTCCCATTGTAGAAAGCGTCGATCTGGAGATTGCTCAAGGGGAGACCTTCGCTCTGCTTGGCGAGTCAGGATGCGGCAAGTCGATGACCGCCCTCTCACTGATGCGTCTATTGCCACCCTCTGTCACTATCGATGCAGGGAGGGTCGATTTCAACGGTATCGACATCATGGGCTTGGATCAACGATCGATGCGGCGCCTGCGCGGTGGTCATATGGGGATGATATTCCAAGAGCCGATGTCCTCCCTTAATCCGCTGATGAGCGTCGGTCGGCAGATTGCCGAAGCGCTAAAGCTGCATAACGACCTGGGGGGGAGTGCGCTCAATCAGCAGGTCATCGAGTTGTTGCAGGCGGTCGCGATACCCGATCCGGAACAGGCTGTGCATCGCTATCCCCATCAACTCTCCGGTGGTATGAAACAGCGGGTGATGATCGCCATGGCATTGGCGGGAAATCCCAAGCTATTGATTGCCGATGAGCCAACCACCGCCCTGGATGTGACCATTCAGGCACAGATATTGGCTCTGTTGAAGAAGCTGCAGCAACAGAGGGGTATGTCGATATTGCTGATAACCCACGATTTGGGAGTGGTTGCAGAAATGGCTGACCGGGTGGCTGTCATGTATGCAGGTGAGATTGTCGAAACCGCGGCGGTAGTTCCGTTTTTTAATGCCGCGAAACATCCCTACAGCCGGATGCTGTTTGCTTCCCTGCCCGAACGCAGGCGACCTGGAGAAAAGTTGGCTGTCATTGAAGGAAGTGTGCCGCCACTGGGCAGTGATTTCGCTGGCTGTCGTTTCCAGCAACGTTGTGAACAACGCCAGCAGATCTGCCAACAGGCGTCGCCTGACTGGCTTTCCTTGGATGACCGGTCGGGCGTACGCTGTCATCTATATAGGGGACATGAATTATCCCAAGGTGTCAGTGAGGTAGAACAGTTGTCGACTCACCCCGCTGTGGAGGGTGCAGCAGAGCCGCTGCTGTCGATCCGCAATCTGCAGGTGCACTATCCCATTCGCAAGGGATTGCTGCAGTCTGTGGTTGCCCATCTCAGGGCAGTGGATGGTGTGGATCTGGATATACCAACAGGCTCAGTGGTGGCGCTGGTCGGGGAGTCGGGTTGCGGTAAATCGACGGTGGGAAGGGCGATTCTGCAACTTGTCGATATAACCCGGGGAAGTATCTCTCTCCAAGGCAAGGAGCTGACAAGGATGAAAGGCAGTGAACTGCGAACTATCCGCAGTGATCTCCAACTCATCTTTCAGGATCCGATGTCGGCCATGAACCCCAGGATGCGGGTGGGCGATATCATCGCTGAAGGGATGCGTGCGCAATCTATCCGCAGCCGGGATGCAATAACCAAGAGGGTTGAATCACTATTGCGTGAGGTGGGTTTACCTGCATCGGCCGCCAGCAGATACCCCCATGAATTTTCAGGTGGTCAGCGACAGCGACTCTGTGTTGCACGGGCATTGGCAGTGGGGCCGCGATTGCTGGTCTGTGATGAGCCAACCAGTGCCCTTGATCTCTCGGTGCAGGCCCAGATACTCAATCTGTTGAAGGGGTTGCAGGGAGAGTTTCAGCTCTCTTATCTTTTTATCTCTCATGATATTTCGGTAGTCAGCTATATGGCGGACGAAATAGCTGTGATGTACCTGGGCAGGATTGTCGAAAGAGGCCGCACCGATGAAGTTTTGAAGCGGCCGTTGCATCCCTATACACGGGCCCTACTCTCTGCTGTTCCAGTGCCTGATCCCAGCAAGAGGCGAACGGTGATCCGCTTGTCAGGTGAGATTCCTTCAGCAGTGACCCCACCTAGTGGATGCCACTTCCATCCTCGCTGTCAGCAATCGAGAGTGGATTGCGTCAAAGCTTATCCCGAGGAGGTGCGGATTAGCGAATCACATGGGGTGCGCTGTTGGTTGGCTTAGGCGTGGATCCCATAGAGTGGTAGTTTCCGGCTGGACAGGATATTTATATAGCAAAATAGCAGCATTTAACGCTATGCTTGTTTATTGTTACTGGCAAAATAGTTCAGAATTAGGGGTTATTAGGTCTGGGGCAATTCCTTATACCCAAACTTTACTTATTAAGAAGTGCCTATTCGGTAAACTCTTCCCAACATGCGAATAACTATACAAACAAAACTTTTCCTTACTCACTTTGCTGCAATCATTCTTATCTCCGGTAGTGTCGGTACCTATTTCTATACCAGCGCTATGGATAATCTGATGAGCGCACTTCAGTCCCGCTTGAAGAATAGTGCTGCACTGATCAGTCAGAGTTTGGATGGCGTGAACCTGGATCAGATCAGATCCGAGCAGGATATGAATAATCCAACGTATAAAGAAAATGTAGCATTATTGCGTAGGTTTGTAAAAGCCAATCCCGATATTGCCTTTATCTACATAATGCGCAAACGGGAAAATAAGGTTTTTTTCGTTATCGATTCCGATATACAGGACCCTGGCATCCCCGGGGAAGAGTATGACCATCAGGTTTCCTCCCTGATGCAGGGTTTTTTACGGCCCTCGGTGGATAAGAGTGCCACAGAGGATGAATGGGGGATTTTCCTCTCAGGCTATGCCCCCCTTAGGGGGGGCGAAGATGATTATCTGGTTGGAATAGATATGAGGGCGGATGAAGTACATGGTAAGTTCGAGCGGATACAGCTTGCCGGTATCCTCTCCTTTGCGCTCTCTGTGATCTTGGCAATGATTTTCAGCCGCTGGCTGTCTATGAATTTCACTAAACGGATTACCAATTTGACCACCCGTTTTGCGTTGATAGCACCCACTGAGGGTGATGTCGGCGATATGGGGCAAGGCGATGAGTTCGATCAGCTGTTGCTCTCCTTCGATAATATGTCGAAACGTTTACAGATCAAACAGAAGCAAATCGATGACAACCAGGGATTCCTACGCAAGGCGCATAGCGAGATGGAACAGCAGGTGGAGAGTCGCACAGCCGAATTGGTGGAGGCCAACCAAAAGCTCATGCGAGAGATTGCCGAACGTAAAAATGTCGAAAGGATGCTGGAACATACCTCGCGTACTGATTACCTGACCGGGGTTCTGAACCGAAGAGCAATCAGCATTCGATTGGATCAGGTTATGGCGCAAACGGCACGAGGTTCAAAGAGCTTCTGTATCATTTTGCTGGATATTGATCATTTCAAGCAGGTCAATGACCAGTATGGCCATAATGTTGGTGACCAGGTGTTAAAGCATATTGTTGCAAAATTGCAAAACTGTATTCGGGAATCAGACGAGCTGGGCCGATGGGGTGGAGAGGAGTTCCTGATCTTGACTCCGGAAACTGAACTCAAAGAAGCGAAAAATCTGGCGCAGCGGCTGTGTGTAGAATTGGCCTCTACATCCCTTGTGGTTCAGCAAAACAAAATATCTATCACCGCGAGTTTCGGCGTGACACGTTATCTGAATGATGAAAGCCTGGGGGCCTGTTTGAGACGCTCTGATGACGCTCTTTACGCCGCGAAAACAGAAGGCCGCAATTGCGTGGTGGCTGTCGATCCGGAGTGACTAAGATCGTTTTCTAATGCTAGCTGCAGGGGTGATCCATGTCGATCGATTGGAGTAAAACAGTTGCCGCTATCTGGCGTTCACGCAGGGCTTACCTCAAAGCCGTTGAGCATATCGACCCAATAGAGCTTGATCAACTGATTGGTATCGATGATCAGAAGCAGCAACTTTTACTCAATACCCAGCGCTTCCTTACCGGAGAAGGAGCCAATAATGCTTTGTTGTGGGGTGGCAAGGGGACTGGTAAATCATCACTCGTCAAGGCGGTATTCAATCATTGCCGGGAGCAGGGATTGAGACTGATACAGGTCGATAGAACCGACTTGATCGAATTGCCGGAAATCGTCGATGAGATCAGGGGGCTGTCACAAAGCTTTATCGTATTTTGCGATGATCTGACCTTCGATATTGGCGAGGCATCCTATCGGGCATTGAAGAGTGTACTGGATGGCTCCATAGAAGCGCCTCCTGACAATGTACTGATCTACGCGACATCCAATCGGCGCCATCTTCTGCCGGAGTTCATGAGTGAAAACCAGGAGGCGAGGATGCAGGGCGATGATCTCCATTTGGGTGATACGACAGAGGAGAAACTGGCGCTGTCAGACCGGTTCGGCCTCTGGCTCTCCTTCTACCCGGTGAATTGGCAAGGCTACCTGAAGATAGTGGATAGCTATTTCCCCCACTACTGCGGCGATCGCAAAGCACTTCATGAAGCGGCGAAACAGTTCGCAATGGCGCGGGGAGGGACTAAAAGCGGTCGTGCCGCAAAGCAGTTTTTCAAGGCTTATTCATAGACCCTAATGGGTGCATAGATATTTTCATATTTAAAAACAGTACGCCACAGGGAAGTAATAGCATTTAATGTGCTGGGTTGTACTCTGCTAATATTCCAGAAATAGCAAGCAAAAACATTAGCTTAATTTATTTTCTCAGCGGCCGGGTGAAACATTCGGGCTAGCTAGCCAGAGAATTTAATTCCCGATTTACCCTAAACAGGTTTCCACCTGTCGGGATATATAACTACGAGTAACGCTGATTGGCTTCTTGGGCGATAGCCTCGAGAGGCTACTGATCTTTGGAAAAAAACAACTTTTTAGGATAGGAAATGGTCGGCATCATTGGTGGTGAGAATCTGGGGCTCTACAACGGTTCACTTGGACGCTTTGGATCAATTGGCAACGGCGAAT
>JASFJX010000345.1:0-4894 GCA_050119385.1 Candidatus Thiodiazotropha sp.
GGAGAACTGCGCGCCAGAGGATAGACCAAGGCCACTGGCGCATAGTGATAGGCCCGCCTCAGAGCGATGAAATACAAGGTGTTGGCTAATGAGGTGGATAGCAGTGCAATCAATAGTGGCGTCTGCCAGTCAGCGTTTTTTATCAAATGCCAGATTGCATAGGGCCCCAAAATGACCAGGTGGGCGAGCAGTCCCCACCAGAGATAGTTCGCCCTACTCTCCACATGGCGGGCCATCAGGTTCCAAGCCACGTGCATTAAAACAGAAGCACCGATCAATAGATAGGCGTTATCCATCAGGGCGACAATGGAAATACTGTCATGCCGTCCTTGCCAACAGTCATATGAGGGGGTATACGCTTTTGATTGTCGATGAGCCAAATATCGAGGTCATGCCCTATATGGGTAAGGATAATATGCTTAGGCCGCACCAACTGATCGATCAACACTACATCATCAAAGTTGTTGTGGCCCATCTCCTCACTACCAGGGACATGGCTACAGTCTATGACCATAAGGTCGAGCGACAAATCAGCCAAGAAGCTGGCTGTACCAGGTGATAGCCCCTTGGTATCCGTCAGGTAGGCGATATGCTCACCGGCTTGTTTGAATAGGTAGCCTAAGGTGGGCCTGGAGTGAAGTAATGGAACAGGCGTTACTTCCATACCGGCCAACTCGAAGCTTTCGAACTTTCGTTGCGGGATGAAATCGAGGATACCTGTATGTTTGTAGAGATCGAGGCAGCCCTCACTATCGTGCGGGGTAAAGACAGGTATTGTGTTACCGATTCCCCAACGCATGTGGAAAAGCCCCTGTACATGATCAGGATGAAAATGGGTGATAAATATCCCATCGAGTGTCCCCGATGGAAACCTTTGACATAGATCGACCTGTCCCGCATCAAGCAAAAACTGTTGATCTCCCGTCGTCAGCAAAGCACTGCAGGGTGTACGTTGTAACTCGGGGTTACACCTGGCCGCCCTGCAGTGTCCGCAATTACAACCGTATAGGGGTACGCCTGCTGCATTACCGGTCCCAAGCAGTGTCAGACGCATACCGGTTCTTCGTTATGGATCAGTTCAATGAGACAATCCCCCGCATTCGCCAGCGCTCCCTCGTTAGTGATTTTCACCATCCTTGGATGATCGATTGTTCTTTCCAACGCCATAGCCTGTATGACTCTTTTTTCTATCTCTTGCATACTCTCCCGTCCCCGCTCCTGCAGTCGCTGGCGTAGTGTTTCGGGACTTGCCGAGATAATAACAGGGATTAGCCTCGGATACTTTTGTAAGGCATTATCGAGATAAGCGCGAGAACCGTTCACCACCACCTTCAGACCCATCTCCAACCATTGGTTGATCTCGATGCCGATACCATACCATGTATCATGGCTATGCCATTGCATGGCAAAACAGCCCATCTGTGCGCGACTGATAAACTCCTCCCGGCTCAGGGAGACATGATTTTCACCCCCTGCATCAGCCGGCCGCGTGATATAACGATGGGCGAACATCACTGCTCTATTCGATCCCACATGCTGGCGCGCATAGTTGAGAAGACTATCCTTACCCACGCCTGACGGACCGATGACATAGTACAACTCAGCCATGATCGTAGCGTGCGCAGTAGGCTATCTTGCCGTGCACCCAGACATCGGTAACCTGGGGCAGTCCTCCCGGTTCTCCTACCGCTATCAGGTCAGCACGCTTACCGACTTCGATGCTGCCACGGTCTTCAAGTTTTGCCGCCTTGGCGGGGTTGGCTGTGACTAAACGGACCGTTGCCGGTAAATCCAGATCAGTCAGGCCGGGTATACTCATAACTGCCATTATCAATGTAGCCGGGGCATAGTCCGCACACAAACAGTCCGCCACGCCCTCATGGATAGCGTCGATCGCCCGCATTGAGCCCGACTGACTCTTGCCGCGTATAATGTTCGGCGCACCGAATATGGTTGACATCCCGGCGGCCTTGGCAGCCTTGGCCGCCTCCAGGGAGATTGGAAACTCTGAGATATCGGCACCGATACCGCTCATGGTTGTTACCCGCTCAGCTGAATCATCGTCATGACTGGCAACCGAGATACCGGCGCCATGGGCGGCCTGAGCCAATTCACACATGCGCGCATAGGCACCGCTAGCAGCCTCAACCTTGCGCTCGACGATGACCTCGACCTCATCGGCGGTCTTTTTGTAGGTGCGTGTCAAGTAATCACGATAGGCCGCCATGTCTTTGAACTGCCCCTGTCCCGGTGTGTGGTCCATCATCGAGATCAGGTGCATGGAGTGTTCCGCCAGCAGCTCTTTGAGAATCGGCAGACCGGTTTCATCGGTGATCTCGTAGCGACAATGGACCCGGTTGTCCACCAGGCCATGAGGATGCCAGTCACGGACCGCTCGGGCGATCTGTGCGGCAAAATGGTTATTGCGCACACCCAGCTCGTCATGGGCGAAAGAGAGCGCATGATAAACAGTTGTGATACCCGCAGCCGCATTTCGCTTATCGGCCTGGGCACAGGCGAAGGTCAGTGGAAAGTGTACATTCGGTCGCGGTTCCACCTCTTTTTCAAGGGCATCGCAGTGCAGATCGATCATCCCGGGCATTAGCCACTTGCCCTGCAGATCGATCACCTGATAACCGGTGGAAGATTCGGGCTCGATTGCGCTGATCACACCATCATCGATCAATACACAGGCATCATGTAACACGTCGTCGGTGAGTACGACGCGGGCGTGGGTCAGGCAGGTCTTCATCAGGCGATATCCTCCAGGGGTGATTCGTTCATCATCGGGGGCTTGAGTTCGACCACCCTATCCGCCACCCGTTTGACCAATTCGGGTTGGTGGAATATGGCCAACATGGCAACGCCCTCCTGTTTCAGTTTCTCTATCTGGCCTAGCACACGGTCGGTTGTCTTGCTGTCCAGGCTCGCGGTAGGTTCGTCCAGCAATAACAGGCGCGGCTTGGCCACCAGACCACGTGCCAGGTTGACCCGTTGCTTCTCACCACCGGAAAAGGTGGCCGGGGAGATGCCCCACAGGCGTCGCGGAAGGTTCATGGCTGCGAGCATGTCGCGGGCCATGGCCCGCGCCTCCTCCAGCGCTCGCCCACGCTGTACCAGCGGTTGAGCCACCACATCTTCTGTCGCCTGACGGGGAAGAAAATGGAGAAACTGGGTAACGAAAGCGATTTCGTCACAACGCAGTTGCAGTATCTGGTGCTCGTCCGCCTGGGCAAGGTCGATCGTCCTGTTATCGGCCATGGTGTAGAGCAGACTGCCGGCAGTGGGCAGGTAGGTACGATAGATGCCCTTGAGCACCGAGGATTTTCCAGCGCCAGTGGGACCAATCAGCACCGTCATGCTGCCACTGAAGACCTCCAGGTCCACATCCTGTGAAGATGGAATAACCTTCCCCTGCTCATGCAGCACGAACTGCTTGGTATAACCTTTCACACGCAATATGGCTTGCTCTGTCATCGCTGTCTCCTTACAGGGCTGAAGCAACCAGGCGTTGCGTATAGGCGTGTTGAGGATCTTCGAGTATCTGATCGGTGAGGCCGGTCTCGATAACGCGACCATACTTCATCACCAGGGTTCGATCGGCCAACAGGCGGATAACCCCAAGGTCGTGTGTCACCACAATCATGGCAGTATTGGACTGCTGCTGGATCTCCAGGATTAGGTCGAGAATCGCCGCCTGAACCGAAAGGTCCAGACCGGTGGTCACTTCATCCAGGAACAGCAAGGGCGGATTGGTGGCCAAGGCCTTGGCGATCTGTACCCTTTGCTGCATACCCCCCGAGAAGTTCTTCGGCATCTCATCCATACGATCGGGCAACACCTCGGTACGCGAAAGCAGATTGGTGGCACGCTGGCGGATTTGTGCATAATTGTCCACCTCGGACATCAACAGGCGTTCGGCGATATTGCCACCGGCAGAGATATCGAAATTCAATCCCTGGTGCGGATTCTGGTAGACCATACCGAAGCGCTGGTTGACCAGGCGACGCTGATCCGCCTTGTTCAGTTCAAACAGATCGAACTGCTCACCCTGATCATAAAAGGTTGCACTGCCGTTGCTCGGTTCCTGATCGAAATAGAGACATTTCACCGCAGTCGATTTACCGGAACCGGACTCACCCATGATGCCAAGAATCTCACCGGCAAAGAGATCGAAAGAGACATCAAAGGCCGCAACCACACTGCCGCAGTCGGGGCAGATGTTGGACTCGAAGTCGGGACCGGTCTTGAGGTAACAGGCGGGACAACCTTTGTTGTAGCGCTTGCTGAGATTGCGCACTTTCAGCACCCTATCCATTGATCACCTCCGGTGTGGCTTGCAGCGCCAGTTGCGCCTCACACCAGTCGGTGTCGGAACAGCGATAAACCTGTTGGCCTGTATTGGAATCGATATATTCATCGAGGTAACTGTTGCTGCATCCACAACGGGCACAGGATCGGCGTATGCCCTGCTCATCGTGGAAATCCTCTACGCGAAAAGGTATATCCTCGAAGGCGAGTGGCTCAGCCTTGGTGTATGGCGGTACCGCGTAGATCTTCTTTTCCCGCCCTGCCCCGAGCAACACCAGCGCCTTGGACCTATGCAGTTTGGGGACATCCCAGCGGGGGATCGGTGACGGGTCGATCACGTAGTGGCCGTTGATCCGTGTCGGATAGCGATGAGAGATGGTGATCTCATCGAACTTAACGATATCCTCATAGAGTTTGACCAGCAGGCGCGAATAGTCTGCCTCACCATGTAACATCTTACGCCGCTCCTCTGAGGCTTCGACCACCACCAAGGGATCGGGATAAGGCACTTGCAATACCAGCAGCTGGTCCTCGCGCAGGGGCTTTTCCGGGATACGGTGACGTGACTGGATCAGGTCCGCTT
>JASFJX010000346.1:0-4893 GCA_050119385.1 Candidatus Thiodiazotropha sp.
GCATATCGACAAATTCACTGGCCACCATCTTGAGTAGATTGCGTGGCGGTTCCAATACGCCGCCCTTGCGTACAATCTGGCAGGGATCATGGAAGGTCAGGCGGGTCTCATCCATGCCCTCGGTCTTCAAGCGACCACTGGCGCGTAGCTCGTCCAAAAGCTCCAGGATGTGTACAACCTTGAATTTGTAGGGCCGGCCAATAAGATTTGGCCCCTCCCAACGTATCGCGGTATAGGCATGTCCGCACTCAGGACTGATGACATATTTGACCTTCAGTTTCTCGGCGACGACCACAACCCTGTTGACAAGCTCGCGAGCGATGTCGGAAGAACCGATCTGAACACCCGCGTTTGTCGCCTCGAAGGCTTCGGAACTGATGGTCCAGGTCACCCCCGCCTGCTTGAAGATGCGGGCCAAGGCCTCGAGATATTCGGGAAAATTCATGATCTCCATGGACGAGAGCAGCGCCAGGTAGTCAACCCCTTGCACATCGACAGGAATCTCCAGGCCGCTATCGGCCTCCACATGCTTGATCTGCGCCGCCAAGGCAGGGTACTTGACCCCCATCGGACTACCGATCGTCACTGCTCTGCGGCTCGCCCCCTTCATCCCTTCCGGTGAGTAACCCGCCGCTACGAATCCCTCTCTGGCACAGCGGATCATATAGCTGATATCGTTGCCCACCGGGCAGACCATGGAACATCGGCCACACATGGTGCAGCCGTCGTAGATCAAGGTTTCCCACTCCCCGAGGAGTTCATCAGTGACCGGCTTGCTAAAACCAAACATCGATTTCAATTTTCCCCACAGGGTGAACTCCTGCTCCCATACACGACGCAGCGGTTCAAGTTTGTTGATTGGTGTATATCTCGGATCACCGGTCTCGGTATAGAAGAGACATGCCTCAGCGCACATACCGCAATTCACGCAACTGGAGAAAAAGGAAGCAATCGGCGCATTCATCACTTCACGAAAGGCATTCATGCCTCGTTCAAGGGTTGCTTCGCTCATGATTGAACTCCTCTGCGACCCGCCATGGCACCGTTGTACCAACGGGCGATAAGAAATGTGAACGCATGCATCAGCTTGGTAAAGGGGAATACCACCATTAATATCTCTACGCTGAGGATATGCAGCCCCAGCACCAAGGGATAGGGGTCGATCATCCGATGGTAGGCAAGATACCCCGTGATCATGGGCAGCATCGTGACCAACCAGGTGAGATAATCCTCCGCTCCGCTGAGATAACGCTTTACCGGGTGGTAGATACGGCTTAATAGCATCGCCACCAGGGTGACGATGGTTACCGCGGCTACGGCATCCACCAGGTTACTGGGGATACCCGGCCAGCTGAGGCCGGTGGTGGCATGGATCAGTTCGATATGGGGAATGAAGAGAAACAGACAGATAAAAAAACCGATATGCCAGATATATCCACCGACGACGGTAAAGGGTGAACGCCTGAAGGAACCCGTTTCCGGCAAGGTTCTTGTCACCACCGTGCGCAAACCGGCCCCCAACTCCCCGCCTCTCGGTTCTGCGTAGTCGGGCTTGCGGCCCAGTATCAATACCTCGAGCAACCGGATCAGAATACCGACCAGAAACACCACAAGCGCGATATCAAAACCCGGCCCTCTTACCCATAGCAGAAAATCTATTGGTGTGTTCATGATCTCTTGTCCAAGTCATCGATGGTTACGGTTTCATGCTCGGAAGCGGCCTTAGACTGTTTGCTGCGATTGAGTGCGCCGGCAGCCGCACCTATGGCCACCCCCGCACCCGCAACATAGGCGACATTACGGATCACATCGCTGTCAGGAATCGACAACGCATTGTAGAAACCGCCGGCATCCCAGAAATTGGGTTCGGAGCAACCCAGGCAGCCGTGTCCGGCTTCCACCGGCCAGCTTGCGCCTTGATTCCACTTGCTGGTGGCACATGCGTTATAGGTCATCGGACCCTTGCAGCCGAGACGAAACAGACACCAACCCTTGCGCGCGCCCTCGTCATCGAAGGTCTCGGCAAATAGACCTTTGTCATAGAACGGCCGCCGATAACAGCGATCATGAATACTCTTACCGAAGAAGACCATGGGTCTGCCCAGGCTATCCAGTTCAGGCAAAGCGCCGAAGGTCAGAAAATGCGCCAGTACCCCGGTGATCACGATTGGGATGGGAGGACAACCTGATATATTCACTACCGGCTTATCCTTCACGATATCGGACACCGAAACCGCACCCGTTGGATTGGGTTTCGCCTGGGGCAAGCCACCGAATGCCGCGCAGGTGCCCACTGCAACCACAGCGGCGGCACCGGCCACTGTCTCTTGCAGGATCTGCAGGTTGCTGATGCCTGCGATGGTGGAAAAGCCTGGATTCCCCAATGGTATGGAGCCATCGACGACGACGATATATCGACCTTCGTTTTCATGCATCGCCGCTTCACGAGCCGCCTCGGCAGCGTCCCCGGAGGCGACCTGCAGGGTATGGTGATAATCGAGAGAAATATAATCGAAAATCAGGCTTTCGACAGTGGGTGAATGGCTGCGAGTCAGAGACTCGGTACAGCCGGTACACTCTTGAAACGAGAGCCAGATCACCGATGGGCGTTTCGCCTTCTCGAGGGATTCGGCGATCGCAGGCACCATCGCGGGCGGTAATGCCATCATGGATGCGGTAACACTGCAAAATTTCAGAAACCCCCGCCTGGAGACGCCGCTTTCGCGCAAGCTCTCCCCAAGAGTTTTTTTAGCGATAGGTTTGAGTTCTTCAGCCATTACTACTCCTCCTGCAATCAGCAATCATGAGGAACCATCTGGGTTTAACTGCTGTTCTAGCCTGAGAATTGCATCCGAGATATCCTCGGGCTGAGACAAAACGATCTCCGGCACAGTATTAATCTCGAGGGAGAGGGCCACGCGCTCACCCGCGGTGTTGTAATGATCAATTAACCAGACCCCGGGATAGAGGGTCTCGCATATACGGCTTTTGCCCAGGGATTGAAGCTCGATAGTGACCTCGCCGCATCCGAGGTGATGCAGGAGTTCCTCCTCATCACCCGGGCCAAAAGGTATGGATTTCAGGTCTATCGTTGTCGCCTCGCCTCGTTCCTTGAGTCGTTTCAATGAGTGCAGTACTTCATGCATGACTGGGATTGCATTGGAGTGATTAACGGGCGAGTCAACGCCCTCCTTTCCCTCAACCCGCACAGCAATGTCTTGCAGTTTATACATGAGTCACATCTGCTTGATGTCTCATTGATTATCAGGGTTACTTAAAAGAATATCACTATGTACTGATACTAGCGCAGATCTGGATCATTTTCTGACTGAAAAACGGATCTCAGACAAGTTTATGGGGAAAATCAGCGCTATCTCTGTCCGTCAAGTAACAGACCCCATGCCTGTAGTATAGATAGTATCTCGGCGATTCCATTCTCCACTGCGGGTTGCACTGTTTTGCTCAAGGTCTCCCCCCAATCCAGATTCTCGGGTTCGATGCCTACCAGACAGCGCCGGGCCGGCAGAGTATCGGAGAGCCGGGCTATATCGATCAGATCCCCAAGACTCACCTCATGCACACTGGCGCGATTACCCTGAAGGTAGCGATCCATCTCCTGGTCATGGAAGATCCTGAGCGTACCGGGCTTCTCTCCCATGCGGGCAGCATCCACCACGATCAATCCATCCGCCCTGGCAATGGGCTCCGCCAGGGTAAAACTGAGCGTCCCCCCATCCATACACTCGATACCCGAAACCACGCCGATCCGTTGCTGAATCTGATTCACCAATTGGACCCCAATACCCTCGTCACTCAACAGGGTATTTCCAATACCAAGGATCAAGACAGAATCGATTGACAAAAACAGTCTCCTTGCGAGAATGAATCAGGCGGCTACGAATAGCGTCTAATATGTTAATGTAATTTTGAATTAACAGCCTGTTAATCAAGTGTGGCGGCAACAACAAACACGCCACAGGATCATAACGGCAAGCGAAGGTTTATCATGTGCCTGGGCATACCCATGCAGATCAAAAGTATCGACGGTTTTACCGCTCAATGTGAAGCAAAAGGCGTTCAGCGGGAAGTGAGCCTCTTCATGCTACAGCATGAGGCATTGAAGCCGGACGACTTTGTCGTCGTACATGTCGGCTATGCCATCCAAAAAGTCACGCCTCAGGAGGCACGTTCGGCCTGGGAGATCTATGACGAAATGCTGACGAAGATGGAATCCCCACCCAATGCATGAATTATCTGTCTGCCAGGCAATGCTGGCTCAGGTCGAAGCGATTGCCAAGCGGGAAAACGCCAGTCAGGTTATCCGAATCGTCATCCATATCGGACCCCTCTCCGGCGTGGTACCGGAACTGCTGCAACAGGCCTTTACCATCGCTCGCGTGGGTAGCATCGCCGCAGAGGCCGAATTAGAGACATCACTGCAACAGGTACGCATACGTTGCCAACAATGTGGTGCCGAATGTGATGCAACGGTAAACAGGCTGATCTGTTGTGAATGTGGTGATTTCCGCACCCAACTCATCAGCGGTGATGAACTTCTGCTCGCCAGTGTGGAACTGACACGGGAGGATGACGATTGAATCGTGCGGACTCGACCAGTATTAACCTAGGAGCAAATTCTTATGTGCGACACATGTGGCTGTAACATTACAGAAGGCAACCGGCATCTCGTTGAAGAGGGTGGCAAGCATGCCCATGCGGAGGATGGCAGCGTTGCCGTGGAGGTGTTACAGAACCTGCTCAGCGAAAATGACCATCAGGCTGCCCACAACCGGGAGCATTTTGACCGTCACCAACTTCTCGCGATCAATCTCATGTCATCGCCCGGCAGTGGCAAAACCCGTCTGCTGGAAAGCACCATCGACAAACTGGGCG
>JASFJX010000347.1:0-4886 GCA_050119385.1 Candidatus Thiodiazotropha sp.
TCATCTGCGGCGTTGCGTCTCTTGTAAAGGGCATGCCATTCCCTGCGAGACGCGCCTTGCAGCTAACGGCTTCCCGTCGCGCTGATATGTGCCATTTATACGTTACACCACACTAGATATCATGTTCTATTCACAGGCACTGAAGTAGTCAGTATTTTCCACCAGCGCATCACGACACTGCGCACTGGCATAGGTGAACCCCTTGGGAACACTATGCATATCCTGCTGCTCCATCGAGACCAGTTGACTTGCTGCATCGCAAGCTTCCTTTGACGCACATTGATTATCACTACCACATACCCTTTTACGGAGTTTTTCGCAGGGCGTCTCTTGCCTGGGTGAACGCCTATCGCAGGGTTGAAAAAAGGAGTCGTTACTTAATGCCTCCAGGCAGTGTGTGGAGCTTTCGAGAATGACTCCTGACCAACTGCTGTTCAGCTCACTACGCTCCATCGCCAGCAATTGACGGGCAGGATCGCATGCAGGGTAGGAGCCGCACTCATTATGCATACCACACACCTTCTTCACCAACTGCATACATGCGGCATTCAGGCGATCGCGCTCCTGTTCTTGCTGGGCGTCAATAATCACTCGATCTTTAACGACGACACCATCGCGTACAATAATCACCGCGCCGTTATCAAGCTTGTGCACACCATCCCAAAGCGAGGTGGTCTCACCTTCGGCACTGCGGGTCACTTTATTGGTATTCGAATCAATGGCAATTTGGCTGCCATCCTGGAGTTTACCTTGCCAAGAGGTGGTATCGGCAAGTACCGCAAGGGGCAACATAAAAACAACTCTGATGATATGGCGCAATAACATGCTACTCACCCTTAGCAATTCATCTATGTCGGCATCAGAATATCATAATTGGATCTTCTTCAAACCAAGTGGGTAACCTATTGATTAACAAACCAGCTGTAAATGAACGCCAAACAGCAACCACAAAACTATTGTTAACCAATAAGTTACACTGTAAAAGCTTTGCCCGCTGAAATTCCATGAAGGTTGGCGTTCATTTGCAGCTATATTCATGGTTCATGGTTATTATCCCCGTCGCCAGGCATGGTAACGCTCAACCCATGACAAAATCTTTTCAGGTGTATGGGCTCGCTTCCAGGCGCCTGCGGCATATTTGTTAGCCTCGAACAGAGTCGGGTAGATATGAATGGTGCCGAGTATCTTGTTCAGGCCAAAGCCATGTTTCATGGCGGCGGTGAACTCTCCAATCAGCTCTCCCGCATTCTCACCCACGATCGTAGCACCCAGCACCCGATCCTTACCCGGGAGTGTCAGTACCTTCACCATGCCGTGGGCTTCACCTTCGGCAATTGCCCGATCCAGTTCGGCGAGATCGAATTTCGTAACCTCGTACTCGATACCCTTTTGCTTTGCCTCTTGCTCATTGAGCCCCACCCTCGCCACTTCCGGATCGGTAAAGGTTGCAAAGGGGACAACGGAATAATCGACTTTAAAACGCCGAAATATCCCAAACAGGCTGTTCACGGCAGCATACCAGGCCTGATGTCCAGCGGTATGAGTGAACTGGTATGGACCAGCCACATCACCGCATGCATAGATTGTTGGAATAGATGTCTGGAGGTACTCATCAGTCTCGATGGTACCGTTCGGATTGAGTGCCACATTCAACTCCTCCAGGCCAAATCCACTGGTATTGGGTTTTCGACCCACAGCAACCAATACCTGATCAAAGGGCACTCGCTTGTGCTGACCATTGTGCTCACAAATCAAAAGTTTCTCGCCCTCTTCCTGAGTGAATTCCACTGCTTTGTGCCCTACTAGCAGATTGATATCCTCCCGCTTGAATTGCTCTGTCACCAGATCTGCAACATCTTCATCCTCACGTATCATCAGCCTCGGCATCATTTCGACAATGGTGACTCGGCTGCCGAATCGGGAAAAGGCCTGAGACAGCTCACAACCAATCGGACCACCACCCAAGACGAGCAGTCTTTCAGGTAAATCCCGTAGTTGCCAGAGATTATCCGAAGTCAGGTAGTCGAACTGACCGATGCCTTTTATCGGCGGCACGAAGGGGCTGGCACCTGTTGCAACAATGATATGGGGGGTGTGTAACTCGATATCGTTGACCTTCACAGTATAGGGTGATGTGATATGCGCCTCACCCTCGATGACGCTCACTCCCAAACCTTCGTAGCGTTCCACGGAGTCGTGTGGTTCAACCGCTTTGACGACGCTTTGCACACGTTCCATGATGTTATGAAAGTTGTATTTTACTTCGATGGCGTCGAACCCCCACTCCTGTGCCCGACGGCTCTGACTCAGGATGCGCGCACTGCGGATCAGCGCCTTGGAAGGCACACAGCCAGTATTTAAGCAATCACCACCCATCTTATGTTTTTCGATCAGCGTCACTTGCGACTTTACGGCCGCGGCGATGTAGGCCGAAACCAGTCCTGCCGAGCCCCCTCCGATCACGACCAGGTTTTGGTCGAATGTTTCTGGACGCTCCCACTCCTTCAACGCCTTCTGTCGCTTTAACACTGAGACAATCCTTTTAGCCAGCAACGGAAAAAGCCCCAGCAGTACAAATGACCCGATCAATCCCGGTGATAGAATGCCTGAGGCCGAATCGATCGTGGCGAGTTGTGTGCCCGCATTCACATAGACCAGGGTTCCGGCCAACATACCGACCTGGCTGACCCAGTAATAGGTCCAGGTACGGATAGGGGTCAAGCCCATCAAGAGATTGATCACGAAAAAGGGAAACAAGGGAACAAGCCTCAAGGTAAAGAGGTAGAAGGCCCCATCCTTGCGCATTCCTTCATTAATTGGCTTCAAACGATCTCCATAACGATTCTGAACCAGATCCCTGAGCAGGAAACGGGCAATCAGAAAGGCTAGAGTCGCTCCGATGGTGGAGGCAAAGGAGACCAATACCAATCCCCATACCAAGCCAAAAACCGCACCTATTGCCAAGGTCATGACCGCTGCACCGGGGAGCGAGAGCGCAGTCACAGCTATGTAGACAAAAAAGAAAACCAGTGTAGCCAGCACCGGGTGTGCGCCCTTCCACGAGATAATCCCATCGCGTTGGGACTTGAAGTATTCAAGCGTCAGGACCTTATCCAAGTCAAATAGAAAAAAGGTGAACACCAACAGCGTCACCACCAGCAAAACAATCAACTTACGGGAGTTCATAGGCCTGTACCTTGCTAATTACTATCTTATTATTATCACTCTACGCACTATCCTAGCAGATGGATTCGGAACAGTTTGCACAGGAGTATCACAACCCGATAACAGATGTTGCCGGAAAATGTGTGATACCGAAGGAGAAGACAACCTAAGCCAGACAGCTTGGATAAAGGTGGTCGCTTAACCCGAATGTTTCATCAGGAAACGCAATGATCGCGCCAGTCCCGCCATCCAGATGCGGATTTGCGTAAGAAAACTAAACGATGACTTATTGAAGTGAAACCGGCTGTTCCAGAACGGATCTCAGCGGAGCCACTTCATCCACTACAGCGCTTTTATCAGCCACATCAGCATATGCACTATGAAGCGCTTCACCCCACTCACGGGTTTCGGTCAAAGTAATACCGAGATGCGCTTTCAACTGATTGATACCTACGAGCAGGCGATACTGGGAGAATTGGTGATCATACCAGGTTTTAGTTTTATCCCGCTTTGCCTCATACAACTCATTCTCTGAATCGAGCAAATCGAGTAATGATCGCTGGCCCAGATTGAACTGCTTGGCATAGGCATCGCGGGTCGTCTCGCTGGCCAGCACATGTTGTTGCTGAAATACCAGTTGTTTTTCAGTGACATCATAGGCTGCCCATGACAACCTGATGCTTTCCACAACCTGGCGATAGGTATTGTTGCGTATCTCTTTGGCCTCGTTGACCATGTGAGCATTCTGCTTGTTACGCGCCCGGTCCTTACCGCCAGCAAACAGGTTATAACGAAGCCGTACCATTGCCGTGAGATCGTCATCACGCCCTTCAACGCCATCCATGTCGTTACCGTACCTTGCCCCTAGCTCAAGGTCGAGACGTGGATAGTGGGCGCTCTTGGATGCCTTATACTGCGCCATGGCAGCTGTCACATCAGCACTCGCAGACTTCAATGTCGGATGATTTTCAAGGGCGAGTTGGATGGCATCATCCTGGGTTTCCGGCAACGTATCAATGACGCTATCTATGGGTTGGAGGGATTTCGGAAGCAGCCCTACTACGCGCAAAAAGTTCGTCTCTGCATCTTTTAGATTTACTTCATCCGATAACAGATTCGCCGAGGCTGAAGCACGACGGCCTATAATCTGTGCTAAGTCAGAGGTTCTGCCGACACCGGAATTACTTCGCAACTCCACCTGATCATAGATTCTTGCATGGGCCTGAAGATTTTCTGATGAAAGCGTCATCAGATCCCGATGCAAAAGCACCTTTATATAATTATCAACTGCCTTGAGGCCTAGTTTCTCAGTGGCACTCTCCAACGCTCTTCTTTGAGCCTCTACCCTGGCGTTTTGACGCGCCACTTCACTTTGCGTGGCAAATCCGTCAAACAGCATTTGACTCAGCGTCAAACTAGCCTCTTTACGGGTCAAGGAACGATAGTCGTCGCCGCTGGCCCGAGTGGTGTTATTGTCAGTCCGTTCGTAACCTGCCGCCGCATTCAAATCGATAGAAGGCCTATAGCCGGATCTCGCTTGATCCAACTCTTCAAGCCGTGATAGATGCTGGTTGGACTCAACCAGGACCTCAGGGTTAGTTTTAATCGCATACTCAACCGCCGCACGCAGATCCAAAGCGTTTACGGGACAAGACACAACGAGAAACAGAGCCGTTAAAACAAGCTTTACAAACAAATCGCCAATCATTTGGTACCTAGAA
>JASFJX010000348.1:0-4864 GCA_050119385.1 Candidatus Thiodiazotropha sp.
CTTGTCGTGGAGAAGGTATGGCGCGGTTTCTGGGAACCCAGCCCATTCGCTACCACCTTGAGTTTTCAGATTCGTTACCATGCCTTAACAGAGCTTTATCGCATCGTGGATGGACAGACAGGCAATGAACAGAATTTCGTCACCCAGGAGGCGGCGCTGCACGCATTGGGTGAGATCAGCAACCTTTCCATGATCAGCCCGGCTGAACTGACATCAGGTGAGGCCTATCAGCTACGACTCCGCGCTGACCTCGATATTGATTCACTGCCCTTGCCACTGCAGCCGCTAGCCTACCTCGGCAGGGGTTGGAAACTGACGACAGGATGGTCCCAATGGCCGCTTCAACCTTGAGCCGATTACGTTTAGGGGGGCTCTCGGTCGGCTTGCTGCTGATCCTGCTGCTGGTGAGTCTGCACCTGATGAGCAGCGCGGTGCAGAACTCCGCCGAGTTGAGCCGCTATTTTGTCCCGCTGCTCATATTCAACCTGGCGGGCATGTTCGTCCTGATCGTTTTGATCACCTACAACTCGATACGCCTGATACGTCAGTACCTCAGACACAGTGCAGGCTCCCGGCTGACTCTGCGCATGGTGATGATATTTACCATGATCTCTCTGCTTCCGGTGGGTGTGGTCTATTATTACTCGTTTAGTTTTCTGCAAGGGGGTATAGATAGCTGGTTCGATGTAAAGATCGACCAGGCGATGGAGGATGCAAGGGATCTGGCTCAGGCTTCCTTGTCCCTTAACCAAAGGGTGTGGCTGAAGTATACGGAACAGCAACTACTGAGTATCGCGGATACTTCTGAATCGGCGCTCTCCCTGACCATTGCCAAACTACGTCAGCAGTCTGGCGCCCTGGAGCTCTCCCTGAGTGATCCTACCGGGCAGATTATCGCCTACTCCAATGCGGTTGCGGATGAGTTGGTGCCGGCCAAACCGGATGATTACATCATGCAGCGTC
Source organism: Candidatus Thiodiazotropha sp. (assembly GCA_050119385.1). Classification (GTDB taxonomy): domain Bacteria; phylum Pseudomonadota; class Gammaproteobacteria; order Chromatiales; family Chromatiaceae; genus Thiodiazotropha. The sequence continues at coordinate 964 of JASFJX010000348.1, forward strand.
TGCGGGAGGGAAACAGCTATGTGGGTTTGGCTCGGGAGAAGGATGAGTTGATGATTCGCGTCGCCGTGGCTGACCCTCTCGGTCGTCCCTACATTATCCAGGGGCTCTACCCCGCATCAGAGAGAGTAAGCGTCCTATCGGAGAAGCTGGAAGTAGCCTATAACCGCTACAAAGAGCTCTCGTTTTTACGTCAATCACTGAAACGCAACTTCTCCCTGACCCTGTTTCTGGTTTTGATGTTCGCTATGCTCTCCGCGGTATGGGCCGCCTTCTTATCCGCCAGGCGCATGGTGGCGCCGATTGCGAATATTGCTGCCGGCACCAAATCGGTTGCGGAGGGGGATTATGATCGACGCTTGCCGGTGCCGCGACGTGCGGACGAGCTTGCTTTCCTGGTCGCCTCATTCAATACCATGACCCGTCGTATCCGTCAGGCCAGGGATCAGGCCGCGGAGAGTCAGCGCGAGGTCGAGGGGCAGCGGGCCTATCTGGAAGCCGTATTGGCTCGGCTTTCATCCGGTGTTTTGACATTTAACGCGCAACGAAAATTGCGTACCGCAAATCCGGCTGCCGAAAAGATCCTGGGGACGAACTTTAACCGCTTGATAGACCTGCCTGTGCAGGGATTGGCTCATGAGTCCCCCATTCTCAGGCAGTTTGTCGAAGGTCTGGAGGGTCCTCTGCGCCAGGCAGACGAGGAGTGGCGTGGAGAATTGACCCTGTATGGTGGTGAGGGGCGCAAGGTCTTGATTTGCAGAACCACACCCTTCGCCCAACCCAACGGACGCAAAGGACACATCGTCCTGTTCGATGATGTGACGGCATTGATACGTGCCCAGCGCGATGCGGCCTGGGGTGAGGTGGCGCGGCGCCTGGCCCATGAGATCAAAAATCCGCTCACACCCATTCAACTCTCGGCAGAACGTCTGCGTCACAAATACCTGAAAGATATGCCCAAGCAGGATGCGGAGGTGCTCGATCGAGCAACCCACACCATTGTGCAACAGGTCGAGGCCATGAAAAGTATGGTAAATGACTTTTCCGAATACGCCCGTCCACCGCAGATGGGATTGAAGCCGATTAAGCCCGATACCCTGATCGGAGAGATTGTCGACCTCTATCGGGGTACTCAGGGAGTCGCATTCGAGATAGACCTGTCTGCCACTCATGCCAGGATAGAGGCCGATCCTTTACGCATTCGTCAGGTTATACACAATCTGGTGAAGAACGCAGTAGAGGCGCTGGATGGTAATAAGCAGGGTAAGATCTCCCTTGTCTCCAGGGTTATGAGCAGGGATGAGCATCCCTTCTATGAGATACGGGTACAGGACAACGGTCCCGGCTTTGGGGAGGCGATGATACAACAGCTTTTCGAACCCTATGTTACAAGCAAACCAAAGGGCACAGGCTTGGGTTTGGCAATCGTAAAGAAGATTGTTGAGGAACATGGCGGTATCATTTGGGCGGAAAACTGTGATAGAGGGGCCTGTATGGTGGTGCAATTACCGATGCTGCTGGACCTGGCTCATGAGAGTGCAACAGAGGAGAGTGAAGTATGAGCCGTGCTTATATCTTGGTTGTGGATGATGAACCTGATATTCGCAATCTGGTTAAAGAGATTCTACAGGATGAATCCTACGAGGTAGCGATGGCGGAGGATGGCAGATCGGCTCGTCAGGCGTTACGCGATCGCCGTCCGGAACTGGTCCTGCTGGATATCTGGATGCCCGATGTGGACGGTATCACCTTATTGAAAGAGTGGGGCGAGAATGAAGGGCTGCCCTGTCCGGTGATCATGATGTCGGGCCATGGCACGGTGGAGACCGCTGTGGAGGCGACGCGATTGGGGGCCTATGACTTTCTGGAGAAACCACTCTCGCTGGCAAAGTTGTTATTGACGGTCAATCGCGCCTTGGAGGCGGAGCAACTCAAGCAGGAGAACGTCGGACTGAAACGCCATGTTCATGCAGTGTACGAACCGACCGGCAGAAGCCCTGTGATGCAGCGATTGCGCGAGCAGGTTAAGCGGATCGCTCAACACGATACCTGGGTATTGGTGACAGGCGAGCCCGGTAGTGGTCGTGAAACTCTGGCACGCTATCTCCACTCCCAGAGTGTTCGTCGCGACCGACCCTTTGTGGAGGTCAATGTCAGTGCGATTGTGAAAGGCAATGCGCCGCAGGAGTTGTTCGGCAGTGAAGATGAAGGGCGTATTCACTACGGCAGACTCGAGCAGGCCGCCGGTGGAACTCTGTTCCTCGATGAAGTGGCCGACATGGATCTGGAGGCTCAGTCGCAACTGGTGGGTGCGCTGGATACCGGGAGTTTTCTACGGGTCGGTGGTACAGAACCGGTGAGTATCGATGTGCGGATCATTGCCGCCACCCAGCACAATCTGGAAGATGCGGTGCAGGAAGGCACCTTCCGTGAAGATCTTTTCTACCATCTCAATGTGGTACCCCTGCATGTTCTACCGCTGCGCGAGCATTCGGAGGATGTTCCGGAGCTGCTCAACTTCTATGTGGACTGGTATGTGACCCACGAAAAGCTACCCTACCGGCACTTTAACGTAGGGGCGCAGAATACCCTGCGCAACCATCCCTGGCACGGCAATGTGCGGGAGTTAAAGAACCTGGTTCAGCGTCTGCTGATCCTGGGTGCCGGCAACGAAATCTCCCAGGAGGAAGTGGAGTCGGCCCTGGGCTCGCCCGATGTGGGAAGTGCCCTGGGCGGCTTGGAGACCCTGGTCAGCTTCGATCAACCCCTGCGACAAGCCAGGGAGGAGTTCGAAAAGGTCTACCTGGAGTATCAACTGCGCCAGCACGAGGGCAACATCTCGCGCATGGCCAAAGAGGTGGGGATGGAGCGGACCCACCTCTACCGCAAGCTGAAATCCCTGGAGATCGAGTTCAAAGACAAGCGGTGATTGTAAAAGTCGGCAAATCAGCGGCAAGATTAGGTGAGATATTCGGCTAGCGTACCAATTGGATTTCGACATCCAAATCGAGGTTGACCCAAGCATGGTCTGCTGTTAGCACGGCCGCTTCTTTCTCTAAGGCCAACGCCAAACAGGAACGGTCAGCCAGCGAAAGCCCAAATCGGCGCGTCTTGTCCCACAGTTGGGCGGCGAGTTCGGCTTGATTGGGCGTAAAGGGCTCAAAGATCACCCCAATCTCGGAAAATTCTTCTTGCATGCCAGTGATATCAACTTGACGGCGTAGAGACTTTTGCAAGACCTCAACCCAATTTACCGTTGATACTTGTGCGCTGTCCAATGCTATGCGAACCCGCTCTGTGCCCCGAGTTGTATTTCATTGGAGGTATTTGTACTCACTGAGAAACTCCCAATGTGCCACGTTTGTGTTATTGTGGCACATAGTATGTTCTCGTGCCATTCAGAAGGCAGCAGCGCGAGCGGAGGGGAGAGTGACAATTCGGCTACAGCTGCCGGCGCTGCCTATGTTTGGCAGTAACCTGCGCAGGCCGGCGCCTTGATGCTGTCTATCTACCGCCAAACGTGCCAGATGTGGGTCAGAGAGCAATTAACTCTAATATACTAATACCCAACCAAGTAAACCCCGCGCTCTTCCTTGACGCTTGGTCTACCTGTCTGCCTAAGCTCACCTGCCGCTCTGTTAAAAATCATCGTCAATATGATGTCGAAATAGCTCGCGATAGGCTTGCTGAGGTTTTTCTACCGTATAACCCAATGCAACATGGAGGGGATGTGATTCAATGATGGGATCATGACTGACTTGTGCGTTAGCGTGGTAACTTGACCATTTGTATTCACCAGGATGCGCTGCCAGGGTGGCTCGTGTTGAAACAGGGGTTTCGTGGCACAGTCCAGCTCCTTGTGAACAAGAAAAAGCTGTTATTGAGAAATATTAGCCTGCGCGAG
>JASFJX010000349.1:0-4857 GCA_050119385.1 Candidatus Thiodiazotropha sp.
GGGAAGCCGTCATCTGCGGCGTTGCGTCTCTTGTAAAGGGCATGCCATTCCCTGCGAGACGCGCCTTGCAGCTAACGGCTTCCCGTCGCGCTGATATGTGCCATTTATTCGTTACACCACACTAGTCACCCAAATCGATCAGCCGGCCCATAATGAGGATATAAACCTTTTTCTTCCTGATCGACACGTCATTCCCTTGCCAATGTTGGGGTAGGTTTATGAACCCCAACCTAAACCTTGGTTCCATACAAACCATCCACGCTTATGTATTCATTTCATAGTGATGGTCTATATCGGCGACCGAATCGCCTTAATAAAACTTATAGCTGAGCCCTGCCCAGATCGCCCTTGGTGAACCGGGTGAGAGGAAGCGGGGATTTTCATAATCGTCACCCAGCACCTCATCGGCCTCCCAGGTCTTTGCCACGACCTGTTCCAGCGGTGGATCAGAGAGGAAGGCGTTCGGCAAGCGGCAGGGATCCTGCGGATCGGCGCAGGTCAGCTCCATGGCGGTGGGGGCGCGATTCGATTCGCTGTAGCCGGCGTAGAGGTTGACTCCCTGGTTCAGGTCGTAGGCCATGCCCAGGGCCGGGTTGAGGCGGGTGAAGCTATGATCACCATTCAGTGCCGTGCCCAACTGGTCCCGTAGTTCGATCTCGGTTCTGTTCCAGCGAGCGGATAGGGTCAGTGCCAGTTGTTCGTTGAAGGACCAGGTGTCGGTGGCGGTTTGACCAGATCGATAAACCAGGTTGGCACACTTTGCCGGGGTGTCTGTTGGCGTTCGCTGAACGGGTAGATGATGGCGCCGTCGCCGCGCGCTATCGCGATGTTGAGGTGGCGTATATCGTCCAACCGCTGAAGATGGCTGATCAGGATCTGCTGTTCCTGCGGTTGGTTTTCGGCGCTACCGCTGATCAGGGCGGCTGTCAGTAGTTGCATAGTCAGGTGAGCGCTCGACTTGATCTCGTCAGAGATGTTTTCCCGAGTGGCGTCGATGGCGTAGTAGGCGCCGCTGAGAAGCATCGTCATGACGATGGCGATGACCAGCAGTGTCAGGCGGTAGGTCAAAGTCATTGAGAATGGTGGTCAGCGGTTGTCGGGAAATTATCCCATAGCATCCCGGGAATAACTGGTTTATCTATTCCAATAAGCAAGCCGTACATAGGTTCGGAGTGAAACACGATGTCCATTATCCGTCAAACGCTCACATTGTTCTTGATAATAAGCTCAACCTTCCTGTTTACCCCTTCCATCGCTGACGAAACGCACAGGGCGACCGCCCTTGATGACATCTCAGTCACCGCAACGCGGGTAGAGAAACGCCTGGAGACGGTTCCAGCCGCTGTCGGAATCGTGCAGCAGGAGGAGATCCAGTTTGCACAACCGCAACTGGGGCTGGATGAGTCCCTGAACAAGGTGCCGGGTATTTTTATGCAGAATCGCTACAATTTCGCCCAGGATCTGCGTGTCTCCATCCGCGGCTTTGGGGCCCGCGCCGCTTTTGGTATTCGTGGCATCAAGGTAATCGTCGACGGTATCCCGGAAACCTTACCCGATGGACAGGCTAATGTGGACAGCATCGATATCGGCTCCATCGGCAATATGCAGGTGATTCGCGGACCGGTCTCCGCCCTCTATGGCAACGCCTCGGGAGGGGCGCTGCTGATTGAGTCCGAGGAACCACCCGCAACCCCCTTTATCTCGTTCCGCCCAACCTTCGGCGAAGATGGATTACAGAAACATCAACTCAAGTTCGGTGGTAACAATGATCACTTCGACTATTTGGTAAACCTGTCTGACCTGAGTTATGACGGCTACCGCGACCACAGCACTACCGAACTCAGCTCGTTGAACAGTAAGTTCGGTGTCGATCTGGATGGCGGTGCCCGTTTCACCACCGTCCTCAACTATACCGATTCACCTCAGGCCGATGATCCCGGTGGTTTGACTGAGGCCTTGGCGGATGAAGATCCGACCCAGGCCTGGAGCCGAAACCTGAGCCTCGATTCCGGCGAGAAGCTGGAGCAGACCCGGCTCGGTTTTGTCTACGACAGGCCGTTGGGTGATAGGGGTGAGCTGCGAGTGCGCAACTACTATGTCTCCCGGGATCTGGCCAACCGTCTACCTATCGGCGCCACCGGTCAAGGTGTGCTGCTGGATCGCTTTGCTGTCGGTGGTGGCGCCCAATACACCCATACCGCTCCTGTGTCGGATCACGCCAACCGGCTCACGCTGGGTATCGACCTGGATCGTCAGGAGGACGAGCGCAAACGATACCTGTTGGCGGGGGATGGCCTGGGAACGAAGATTCAGGACCAGGATGAACAGGTCGACAGTATCGGCCTCTTTATACAGAATGAATATAGTATGAGCGAGCGCATGGAGTTGACCCTTGGGGGACGCTACGATCGCCTTGACTTCGACGTGGATGACAACTTTCTCAGCAATGGTGACGATTCGGGCGAGCGCAGCTTTCGTAAGTTCAGCCCAACCATGGGCTTGCGTTTCACCCTCAGGCCCGGACTCAATCTGTACGCCAATATCTCCCGCTCCTTCGAGTCACCCACCGCAGTGGAGCTGCGGGATCCTGATGGTGCCGGCTTCAACCAAGCGCTCGATCCTCAGCTTGCCACCAACTACGAGATCGGTGTAAAGGGCAAGCTGGGAACTAAGGCCCGTTATGATCTGGCCCTGTTTACCATGAATGTTAGCGACGAATTGGTCCCTTACGAAATCGATGATACCGAATACTATGAGAATGCCGGTGAATCGAGGCGCAATGGCTTGGAGGCTCAGTTGGTGTTCGAGCCGGTGCGGCACCTGATAGCTACCCTGGCCTATACCTATTCTGATTTTGAATTCGATGAGTTTATCGATGACAGCGGTAACGATTTCAGCGGCAAGACCATACCCGGTATTCCGGAAAATCTGCTCAGTGCCGATTTCACCTATTCCCACCCCAACGGCCTGTATGGTCAGTTCACCGCCCTGTATGTGGACGAGATCTATGCCGATAACGCAAATACGGTAACCAACGATGCCTACATGGTATCTGATCTACGTCTCGGCTATAGCAAATTTATCGGCCCCTGGGAGCTGTCGCCCTTTATCGGTCTGAATAACATGTTTGACAAACAGTACAACGGCAATGTGCGCATCAACGCCTTTGGCGGGCGCTATTTCGAACCGGCCCCCGATCGGGATGTCTACGCCGGTTTGACCCTGCGTTACGATTTTGAAGGATAGTCCGAAACAGTAAGTCGTCATACCAAACGATTGCGAAGCTCACCCCTGAGAAAGGCCTGGATATTTGCGCTCACGCCATCGATCAAACGCTGTCTCGCCTCCCGGCTGGCCCATGCGATATGAGGCGTGACTATCAGGTTGGGTATGTCGGGATTAAGCAGCGGGTTGCCACCTGCCGGCGGCTCTGTCAACAGCACATCTATGCCGGCGCCTCCCAATTCACCTCTAATAAGCGCTTCTGCCAGTGCTATCTCATCCACGATGCCACCGCGAGCGGTATTGATCAGCAGAGCATGGGGCGGCATCAGACTCAGTTCGCGCGTGCTGATCAGGTTGCGGGTGTGTTCCGTCAACGGTGTATGTAAAGTGAGCACATCCACCAGGGGTAACAGCTCATGTAACGGAAGACGTTCGGAATCAGCTGCCCCACCCGGACGCTGAGCTATCAGCAGCTTCATGCCAAAGGCTTCGGCCACCCGCGCTACTGCCCTGCCCAGTTCACCATAACCGACGACACCCAGGGTCTTTCCCGATAGCTCCCAGATGGGATAGTCGAGGAAACAGAAATGGCTTGCCTTTTGCCAATCACCTCTCGCGACAGCTTTATGATAGTTCTGTTGTTGGGTGATAAGAGAGAGTATCAATGAGAATACATGCTGTACCACCGAGGGTGTGGCATAACCGGTTACGTTTGTCACGGCAATGCCCAATTCAGCCGCTGCATCCAGATCTACATTGTTACTGCCAGTGGCCGCGATACAGATCAGTTTGAGATTTTGACAAGCAGCCAAACAACCGCGATCGAGCACTACCTTGTTGCTGATCACCAGTTCGACATCGCTGATCCGTTCCCGTGTTTGCTGTGGGCTTGTCACCTCATGCCATCCCCAGGTTTGGGCCATGGTCTTTAGCGCTGACCATGCAATATCGTCATGCCCGACCGAGCCCACATCAAGAAAAACACCCTTGGTAAACAAAACCGTCTCCACTTTAGTAGATACAATGGTTTAAAAAGGCGGTTCAGGATAAGAGCGTCTCTGTGTCAGTGTTATCATTGCTGGCTTTTAAAGATGTCCAATCCCACCAAGACCTTCTCTTTATCCGAAAGGTCGCCGATAATCCGTCGCATGGGTTCCGGTAGCTTTTTGACCAATACCGGAGTTGCTAGAATCTTCTCCTCCTCCGCCAAGGATGGGTTGTCGAGCAGATTGATTACCTCAGTATCATAGACGGCACTGAATTCGGGTTGTTTGCAGAGCAGTTTGAGGTTTTCGATTGCCCGTTGCGCGATGGGAGTATAACCGACGATATAGAGTCGAACGATCTGCTTCGGCTTCTTCATTCCCGCAATCCCCGCATGGTCTCGCGTTGATCAACCACTTGGCTGGCCTGGCGTTTCAACTCCTTGACCTTGCGCATCAAATCATGCTTTTCAGTTTCGAATTCAGCCCCCAATACCTTCTGTCTTGACTCGTAAGCGGCTTGCAGGGTGGCTAAGGCATGCTCAACATGTTCCAGTTCATAGTGCTTCCGCTCTGCCTCCTCGCGATCCTGCTCGATACGCGAAATCTTGGCGCTACCGACTACCACGGTCCCCTCGCCGATGTAGGG
>JASFJX010000350.1:0-4856 GCA_050119385.1 Candidatus Thiodiazotropha sp.
TACATAGAGTTAAATTCAAAATCTACGAACGGCACACCCGACAAGCCTTCGATTGCAACCGATTGCTTTTTCACCCAGAACCAGATCACAAACCTAACCATTTCACCATTAATCAGGGACAAAGATACTGATGCCCGGCTCCCTCGATTGCTCTCCGGCCCCAGGTAATGGTTACGAACTCAAGGAGAGCCTTTTCAGGCTTGCAATCGATTGCAATGTTTATCAATTATCAAGTGGATTATCTTTATAGATTTTAGCGGCCAGATTATCTACAAATCATTAATAATTAAAAAAATGATATTCATCTATCTGATTAAATTTGATATTTGCCAAATAAAGCACAAGTTGCAATACTTACTAAACAATCAACACAAACTGAAACCGCTTGCATTATTTTCTTTTTTCGGGCTCTATATTGCTATTGAATGGAGGTCTACTGTATGCCTGTCACCCTTGCCGATGTTGCCGAACTCGCAGGTGTATCGCGTTCCGCGGTATCGCGAACCTTTACCCCTGGCGCCAGCGTATCCGACAACACCCGGCGCAAGGTGGAAGCCGCGGCGAAAAAACTTGGCTATCGCCCCAATATGATCGCACGCAGCCTGTCGACCAAGCGCACGCACCTGGTCGGCCTGGTCTGCAACAACTTCCACAATCCCTATCTGATGGAAGTTTTCGAGTACTTTACCGAGCAGTTACAAGCCAATCACCTGCGCCCGCTGCTGGTCAACCTGTCCGGTGACACCGATCCTCAGGAATCGATCAACCTGTTGCACCAGTACCGGGTAGATGCGGTGATCGTCGCCTCTTCGACCCTGCCCCCGGACTTCACGCTGAGCTTCAAGCAGGCAGGCATACCCTGCATCCACGTTTTCGGCCGTAGCGCAGACGAACCCGAGATCAATATTGTAGGCATCAACAACAACATGGGCGGACGGCTTGCCGCGACCAGTTTGATCGAACGTGGTTATCAGCGCATTGCCTTTCTTGGCGGACCCGCGAATGCCACATCGACCAAGGATCGCGAAGCCGGTTTTCGACTGACCCTGCAGGAGCATAACCGTGAGATCGTCTGTGCCTGCCATACCGAACGCTATGCCTATGACGATGGTTACTACACGATGCAGAAACTACTCGAGCAGTACCAGTTCGACGGCCTGTTCTGCGGCGATGATGTCATCACCATGGGCGCGATCAGCGCGGCACGGGAGCATGGCATCAAAATTCCACAGGAACTCGGCGTCATCGGCTTCAACGACATGGCAATGGCAAAGTGGCCGGGGATGGAATTCAGCACTATAAGCCAACCCACCAAGGACATTGCCAGAAGCACGGTCGAACTACTCCAAGCCATGCTGAAAGATCCTGGCAGGACAGTGGAAGCGAGAATCTTCTGTTGCAGCCTGGTTGATCGCGGCACACTACGCCCGATTCCTCACAAAACCGAGTGATATTCCAGTTTCGGAGGAGATATGAAAGAGATCGGTGTTGGCGTGATCGGCACAGCCTTCATGGGCAAGGCGCATTCGATTGCCTATGCAGCGGTAGGATCGGTGTTCGGCGGCGGACTCCGGCCCCGGCTCGAAATCATCTGTGATGCCGACAGCGAAACCGCCCGCATCAAACAACAGGAGATGGGCTTTGCGCGCCACACCACCGATTATATGGCGGTCATCAACGACCCGGCGATTGAACTGATCTCGGTCTGCGTACCCAACTCTCTGCACAAAGAGATATCCATCGCGGCGCTTCAGGCAGGCAAACATGTCTGGTGTGAAAAACCGATGGCAACCAGCGTCGCCGAAGCCGAGGAGATGCTGGCCGCGGCGAAGGCCTCGAAGGCCAAAACCATTCTCGGCTACAACTATACCCAGAACCCGCTGGTTCACTCGGCATTGGACCTGATTGAGGAGGGCGTCATCGGCCGGGTCATCGGTTTCCATGGCATTTACGACCTCGACAACGAAGCGGACCCGGAAAAACCGTTCACCTGGCGCATGAGTCGCGAAGCGTCGGGAACCGGCGTCAATGCCGATATCATGTGTCATCTGGTGTCGATGGCGCATCTGATGACAGGCAGCGAAATTACCCGTGTCGTCGCTGACTACGCGACGGTACACGCCGAACGCAGCGACCCGCAGCATCCGGGACAAACCCGTCGCGTCGATAACGATGACGTTTGCACGGCCCTGGCCCATTTTAAAAACGGTATCAAGGGCACTCTGCGTGTCAGCCGCGTTGCCTGGGGGCGAAAATGCGGACTACGCTGGGAGGTGCACGGATCCCAGGGTATGTTATGCCACGACCAGGAGCGGCTCAACGAGATCAAGCTCTATACACGCAGCGATGACCCACGCCAACAGGGCTTTCGCACCATACTCTCCGGTCAGTATCACAAACCCTACGATGCATTCCTACCGAACGCCGGTCACACACTTGGTTTTATCGATATAAAGGTATGCGAACTGCACGCGCTGCTTAAAGCGATCGAAACCGGCAAGCCGGCCAGGCCCAGCTTCGAGGATGGCATCAAGATCGAAAAGGTCATGGATACGATCGACCGCTCTGCGCTATCGGGTCGGTGGATTGATGTCTGACAGGCGGAGGGAGAAAAAATTATGAGTAAACAATTCAAGTATGGTGTCTATGGTGTTGGGCGTATTGGCAAGGTTCATGCCGCCATCGTCATCGAGCAAGGACAAAACGTCATAGCCATTGGCGATGACGAACAAACCGCTATCGAATTGGCTCTCCAGAAACTCGATGTCGATGAAGTGCCAACCTTTACTGATGCCGCGGCAATGGCGAAAGAAATGGCCGGCAAGATCGACGCAATGATCATCGCTTCACATACCAAGGACCATGCACGCCATGCCCTGCCGTTCGTCAAGGCGGGTATTCCGATTTACCTGGAAAAGCCGCTAACTGACGACCTGCAGGAATCATTCGACTTCATCGAAACGATCGGTCGAGACGCGAACCAGATCCAGATCGGACTGCAACGCCGTTATGACCCCGCGCTACTGCACGGTAAAAAAATGATCAATGACGGGCTGATCGGCGAAATTCGTGAAATACGATGCATCCTGCGCGACCAACTCCCTCCACCAGCCACCTATAGCAGTCGCGGCCTGGTCATCGATATGGGCATCCACGTCGCCGACGAAGCGATATTCTTCATGGAGGAATTTCCCGACCAGGTCTGGGCTACGGTGCACCACACCAAGGGCTACCAAAGTCCGATCGATGAGGGGGGAGACACCGCGTTCGTCACCTTCACCACAGCATCGGGAATCCTTGGCCGACTCGACATCAGCCGTACCCATTCATCGGGTTATAACAACGAAACCTATATCATCGGCACTGAAGGCACACTGCATGTCGGGCGCTTCGCAGGATATCCCGGCCCCATTCATGTGGAGGTATGGCAGAGCAATGGCCAGTTACATCCGGCCTCAAAGAGTTTTGACATGTCCTATCCCAATGGCGATTATCCGGAATTCCTGCCACGCTTTGAAACCGCTTACCGCTTGGCACATCAGCAGTTCCGCGACGATATCGAGAAGGGACGTGACTTCGCGGTTACGCAGAACGAGATTCTCGATGCGACCGTTTTCGTCGAAGGCGCACATCGATCGTCACAAAACGCAGGCATGCCCTATAAGCTGCAACGCACCGATGATCTCTCGTGCTACCGGCAGGTTTGCATCGATAACGGCTTGCTGGAGAGTTAGCCCGAATGCTTCACCCGGTCGCTTAGAAAAACTCACTTAAGATTTTTTGCATGTTATTTCAGGAATATCAGCAAAGCACAAAATTTCAATCTTCTCCCAGCATCAGCTTCTGATTGTCACTCAGGACGCGGGTCAGGAACCGGCACACCGCATCGACACGCGCCACATGGCGCAGGTCTTCGTGCACCACCAGCCAGTAGCTGCGATCGATGGCAATCTCATCAGGCAGCACCGATTGCAGTCTCGGTTCGCGTTCGGCCATGAAACAATGCACGAGCCCCAGACCGACCCCCTGCAGAATCGCGTTGAACTGGGCAATGATGTTGCTGCTGCTAAACACCACGTTGGCTTTCTTGACTATCGCATCCAGGTAACGCAGTTCAGGCATTTCGATCAGATCGTCGATATAGGAGACGAAACCGTGTCGCTCCAGATCGGCGGGCGAGGTGATCGCTTCGTGCTGTGACAGATAGTCTTGGGACCCGTACACGCGCAAGCGGTAATCACACAGCTTCCAGGCCACCAGGCGACCGCTTTGCGGGCGGGAGAAGATGACCGCGATATCTGCCTCTCGCTTGGACAGACTGGCGCGACGGGTTTCGGCTACCAGCTCAATTTCAATATCCGGATGCTCGGCGCGAAACTCATGGATATGCCGTGCGATGACCTGTGAACCCAGCGCTTCGGGCGTGGCGACGCGTACCGTGCCACCCAGCCAGGCATCTTTTCCGGCAATCTCTTGATAAATACGATTGGAACTCGATTCCATGCTTTCCGCATAGGGCATCAGGCGCACCCCGGCATCGGTCAGCTGATAACCTCGCGGAGAACGATCGAACAGGCGCACTTCCAACCGGCTTTCCAGCGCACTGATGCGGCGACTGACCGTAGTATGGTCGACATGCAGGCGTGCCGCAGCCTGCACCAGTTTACCCTGACGCGCCAGTTCGAGAAAAAATTTCAGATCATTCCAATCAAGCATGAGCCACCTCTGAACCTAATGTGCAATTTTGCAGAATAACTCTGTATATTTCACTATTTTATTGCATAAATGTTTTGACTAGACTGCCAGGCATTGAGCAATCCCACATACCGGAGAAAACAATGAGTCAATCCAACCCC
>JASFJX010000351.1:0-4853 GCA_050119385.1 Candidatus Thiodiazotropha sp.
GTTGTGACGCCAGCCAAACGCGGCAAAGGATGCGCCCGACAGGAAAACGAAGACAAAACACCCGAACAGCGCCACCAGGCCATGACCTGGGCACAGCGCCTGAAACGGGTATTCAACATCGATGTCTTGGTGTGCCCGACGTGCGGAGGTGACTCTAGGGTGATAGCGGTTATTCTACTTATACCTCAGTGATTTTACTGACCACCAGCTCCTGGTTTAATTCCTCAACAGAGGGTGTATGGGCCAGTAGATTAGCGCTCAATAACATACCCAGAACCAATCCAAGGTAGCCGGTTTTCATGGGGTCATCTCCTCACATGTTGTCGCCTGATCCGAAAAGCTGACCGGCAGCTGCCTGGTTCTGTTCACCTGAAGCGTGAAGATATCCGGTCTTGAGTAGTGACCGACGACATCCAGTGTTCTGCGAGCCATGGCGTTCTGCTCGATGTCGATTTCGGCGTATAGAATGCCTTCTTCGTTGTTAAGGGGGCCGGCTATCAACTGCCCGCCAGGTGCAATGATCGCCGAGTCACCCCCGTTGATCCATTCATCGGCATCCGGGTAGAGAGTGGATCGATCTTGCAGATCATCGGGTATGTCACTGGCATGCAGTAAATTGCCGCTATTGATTACCCAGCAGCCGGCCTCCCGCGATATGTGCTGCAGGCTAGACAGCCAGTCATTGCCGCTGTCGTAGGTCGGGGCGATGTAGATATCTATACCCTGTGCGTAAAGGGCGAATCGACTCAGCGGCATGTAGTTTTCCCAACAGATCAGGGTACCGATACGACCTGCGGGCGTATCGACCACACGTAGTCCGGAGGCGTCACCCGCACCCCAGACCATGCGTTCCGGATTGGTGGGCATGAGTTTGCGATGGCGGTTCAACAGACTGCCGTCCGGGCCAATAACGATGACGCTGTTGTAGAGGGTTGCGCGACTGGAATGGTGATCCCGTTCGTGTATGCCACAAACAACGGTCACCTGATGCTGGTGGGCAGCGTCACACAAGTGATCAAGATGATCAACTTCGAGGTCGACTGCATTCTCCAGCAGACGTCTATGCAAGGTTTCGGTTGTATCCCAGTCGCTACCGGGGCGTAAACGCCAGATCCACGCCGGGTATCCGGGAATGAATGCCTCTGTGAAAACCACCATCTCGGCACCCTGGGAGGCAGCCTGCCCAAGCAGTTCGACGGCTCGTTCAATGGTGGCGCTGCGGTTGAGTATGACAGGTGCTTTTTGTATGACAGCTACTTTGCTCATCGATTCGCTCCACGATTAGTTGAGATCGATCACTCGGCTGAGGTGGGGTCAAGCACTCCTTTGACTTCTTCCACCCGGTCAGCCGGAAAACCGCTCAGTTCCGCATGTTGAAGTATCACGTCGGCATTTGGTGCGATGTAGACGCAATAGAATTTGTTTTGCGTAAGGTAGCTGTGAACCCACTGTATCTGTTCACCCAATGTGTCGATGACTGCGTTGGATTTACGGGCGCCTCCCTGGCGCTCTTCAGGACTCATCTCTCCAACCCCAGGTATCTCGCGTTCGATCATGAATTTCGGCATTTCGGTTCCTCCGCATGAATGACCTTAATCGACTGGAGGTTATTAAGTCCACCGGCCTGTGCTGTAATCCTTGTAGGTCAGACGAAAAATAACCCGCAGAAAGCACTAATGTTTTCCTAAGAAAATTAAATGCACACGAATACATAGAGTTATGACGACAAAAACCTTTGTGCGCCGGCTTCTCTTCGGACCGGGATCGACCCGGTGACAAGTTTGAGTGATCAAGCGGGAGTTCCTATACGCATCGGATCATGGTGGTTTCATCCCGAGCTGAATCGTCTTCGGGATGGCAATTCGATCATCCACCTGGAGCCCAAGACGGCACTGGTGTTGGGACTTCTGGTTGAGCGGGCCGGCACCACGGTGACTCGCCAGGAACTGCTCGATACCGTGTGGAAGGACCTGGTGGTCAGCGACGACGCGCTGACCCAGGTGATCATCAAGTTACGCAAGGCTCTGGGTGACAGTTCCCGCGACCCGCGCTACATCCGAACCATCCCGAAACGAGGCTACAGTCTGCAGGCTGAAGTGCAGATCGAGCAGATCTCAGATGATGCTCCCCCTGCAATCCAGCCAGAAAAGGAGACGCCGAGGCTCTACCCTTACCTGATGCCGGGAGCAGTGGCGCTGGTGCTTTTACTGGCGGCAGTCATGTTTGGCTACCTGTGGTTCGACCAGCACTCTTCCCCCGACAGAGGGTTGGATGCGCAACATGAGCTCGCAACGGCTGAAGGTGCGACCTTGATGATCATGCCATTCGAGGCGATATCCGAGAACTTGCGTGAACGGCGTTTCGCCCGCGGTATGCGCGCTGACCTGATCACCGATCTGTCAGGTCTGCCAGAACTGACTGTCATCACCCCCTCTCTCAGCAATGCCAGACCTGTGACAGCCCGTTATCAGGTCTATGGCAACGTGCAGCAAGCGGGAGAACTCATTGGTGTGCATGTGCGATTGGTGGAAACCGCATCCAAAAAACAGTTGTGGTCACGGCGTTACGAGCGGGCACTGGTCGATATTTTCCAGGTTCAAAGATCGATCAGCCGCGATGTGGTGCAGCAACTGGCACTCCAAGTCTCTTCGGCGGATCTGGAGCGTTTCTCCAGTCGATATACGCCAAAGCTGCAAGCCTATGAGAATTTTTTACGTGGCCAGGCACAACTTCTCCTAAGAGAACGCGAGGCCAATGTGGCGGCGCGCCGTTGGTATCAGCAGGCCATCGAACGTGATCCGAATTTTGCGCGCGCCTATGCAGGCCTGGCCTTGAGCTATGCGGCAGACTACCGAAACCATTGGGTCGACGACGGGCAGGCTGCCCTGCGAAAAGCCCGGGAGATGGCGCAGACAGGTGCACAGATCGATCCGGATATTGCAGAGGTGTATTGGGTTCTTGGCTATGTCATGGCGCAATATCGACAGCATGAAACAGCACTGGTGCATTTACAGCGGGCGTTGCAGGTGGATTACTCCTATGCGGATGCATACGCTCTGATGGGCGGTATCAACACTTATCTTGGCCGGCCCGAGCAGAGTGTCGATCAGCTGCGCAAAGCCATGCGCCTCAACCAGAATGCCGGATATCTCTATTATCTGCTTTTGGGACGGAGCTACTACTTCCTGGGACTATACGAGCAGGCGCTGATCAACCTGCGTGAATCCGTTGCGCGCAATCCGACAAATCTCGAAACACACATCTATCTGCTTTCGACGGCGTTGGCTCAGCAGGATACCGACATGGCTGAGTGGGAGATAGACGAGATTCAGACAATCGAGCCAGACTTTAAGGGACAAGACTGGCTGGAGACTTATCCGATGACCGACGAGCGCCAGCTTAAGGTGCTGGCAGTTGTTCTCAGCTATGTTGAAATGTAATCACTCACGTGAGTGAGTCTTTTCCAGTAGTGATCCAGGCCGGGATATCACGATGAAACGGGGTCCGATGAAACGGGGTCAGAGTAAATTTACTCTGACCCTATTCGAGACTGTACAATGCGGGGGTTTCATAACCTTAAGAACATTTTCAGCTAACTGAATCAACTAATTTTAACCATCTATGAGCCAACAATATATTAATGCGCTCAAACAACATACCATCTAGTACAATAGAGATAGAAAAGCTGGAATTATTTATCAAATGTTGGATTTTCCTGTTGCTAATTCGTTGAGCACTTTCGAATTTAATAATTAATTAAGGATCTTTTCTGCATAGAGGAAAGTAATGGAGGATTAATAATGGAGTCGATGTACAACGTGTTCATCAGTTATAAAGTAGAGGACGCCGCACACGTCAGAGCTGTCGTATACCAATTGATTTTAACAGGTCTAAAAGTCTGGTTTGATGAGGACATAAACCTACCTTCAAATGATAAACAGCTGGTAGATGAGCTGAAGAATGCCATCATTCATTCTGAATATGCGATTATATTTGTCTCGCCTGGCTATGGTGGATCCAGGTACTGCATGGCGGAAAAAGAATTCATCTACAAGTGTCTCACTAAAGACAATATCATAGAACTTATTTTATATGATTACGTCACATGTTCCGCCCTGGGTGTACAGTATATTAACGCTTCCAATTTAAACAAGATATCGCGAGAAGTGGGGGTGAGAATGAGGTACAGGATTGACGAAGTGTTGGTCGAAGAAGAGGACGAGTACATATTTACGAAAGAGTGGCTGGGTCATCCATATCATATCAATGTAACTGGATGGGACGTAACCCCTAACGAGTCTCAATTAATTAGACGAGTCGGGGGTGTGGATGTGGTTATGAGCTTAAATATGCAGGAATTTAACAAGGAAAAAATCATTGATGACTTTAGAAAAAGGAAACAAAATTACCGTATCTATCAAAAAAAGATCAAAAGTCAATATATAAAAATGCTCAAAATTATAAGTGCAACACATATATCAGATCAAATGATTATGGTGGGAGACTTCATACAGTACGCATTCACTTATCTGTCGTCATCCGGCAAATATGAGAGACTCTACCAAGTGCTGATGCCATTTCCAGGTAGACCTGGTATTTCACTTTTCACATTTATTTTTACAGTGGATGGAAAGGAAATAACTTTGCTAAGAGCTTCTAGGTATATGGATAAGGTTGTTGCATCGTTTCGCTGGCCAGCTGATTTGTCTGACCGAGCGAATGAGTTGACGAACCACAATTAATTAGACATCCACCCTAAATTTGCCAAATCCATGCCGTTATGGCAATCTCGTGCGAATACTCGATATCAAGGAGCGATATCATGCCCAAGCCAAGGAAAGCGCAGGTTTCAC
>JASFJX010000352.1:0-4852 GCA_050119385.1 Candidatus Thiodiazotropha sp.
TAATACGCCATGGAGTGCAAGCAGGCCATCATCATTTCAAGCCGGATAATTCTCAAAAAAACAGTATGTTCGTTTTAGAACCTTCCCAGGATGGAAAAGGAAAATATATTCATGTTGGCGCAGATCCTCAGCGGCAAGTTTTAATGCTTGCCAAACTGGAGCGCTTCAGAAAACTAAAAGCATTGAATGCCGCCAGGGAAGATTTGGAGAAACTGTTATCTGATATAGAATGGCAACTTAGCATGTTATCGAACGTCATTGAACACGTCGAAGAGTACGCGCGTTTGATACACGAAAAATATGTCAAACGGGATTAAAGCAACAGGATTGAATCGAAATAGATGTAGAGCGGCAGCTATTTCAGAAGTTCGGCAACCTGTTTGAGATCATCATGGGTATCGACCCCATGGCCAGGCTCAATCAATGCCTCACTCACATGAATTCTGTCACCGTGCCACACTACCCTTAGTTGCTCCAGCGACTCCGCCCGCTCAATAGGGGCATGTTCCAGGGTCACGAAGCGGGCAAGATAGCCTGAGCGATAGGCATACAGGCCAATGTGACGGGCAAATCCTATATCGGCGGGTAAGGGTGTGCCACTGTTGATAAACTCATCCCGGTGCCAGGGAATGGGGGCGCGACTGAAATAGAGGGCGTAACCCTGTTCGTCGGTGACCACCTTGACCACATGTGGATCGAACAGTTTATTACGATCAGTGATCTTTGCAGAGAGCGTCGTCACTGCAGCCGCCTCGTGGCTGTCCATATCCTGCGCAACCTGGTGCAACAGTTGCGCCGGCATGCAGGGCTCATCACCTTGCAGGTTGACGATGATTGCATCTTCTGCCCAGCCCCGAATCGACACCACCTCAGCAATTCGATCCGACCCACTTCGATGGTCAGCGGATGTCATGCAGACATCGGCGGAAAAGTCATGGCAGACATCGGCAATTCGCTGGTCGTCGGTGGCAATCACCACCTCGCTCGCGCCACTCTCAACGGCACGTTGGTAAACATGCTGAATCATTGGCTTACCCGCCAGTTCCAACAACGGCTTGCCAGGCAACCGGACAGAGGCGTAGCGAGCAGGAATGACGACCTTGAACTGCATCAGCCAGCGCCTTCAGTACCAATTTCTTCGTCGGCCGCCAGTTTTCGGGCTTCCTCCTCCAGCATGACGGGTATGTCACTCCGGATCGGAAACGCCATTCGGTCAACGGGACAGATCAGTTCGTCGGCTTTCTTTACATAAATAAGCTTCCCCTTGCAAAGCGGGCAAACCAGAATATCAAGCAGTTTTCTGTCCATCATTCAGCCTTTTTATCAGTGTCATCAGTGCCTCTTCAAAAAGCTTATCCACTTCTGCCATGGCAGGCACGTACCAATGGCTTGGTTGTGCGATCAGTTCGCACTTTACCGCATCTTTCTCAGTCATGAGAACAGTCTGGTTTGAAAAAGGCTGCAGGTCGTCGGCCGTGAAAGCGTGGTGATCGGGAAATGGATGCCGCTCGAGCCGCAGGCCCAATCCCTCCAGCATATTGAAGAATCTCTCGGGATGGCCAATACCGGCGAGGGCATGCACCCGATCTGCGCTAAATCCGCTCAATGCTTTCGATTCGCCGCGACCATCCAGTGCCACCGCTTGCGACGCCTTCAGGCGCATGCCATATTCATCTGTCTTTGCCGTACCATTGACGATGACCAGGTCGGTTTCATTAAGGCGGCCGGGTCTTTCACGCAGCGGCCCTGCCGGCAAACAGAGACCATTGCCGAATCGGCGTTCCCCATCGACGACCGCAATTTCCAGATCTCTGGACAACGCATAGTGCTGCAAACCATCGTCGGAGATAATCAGGTCGCACCGATGATTGGACAATAACTGCTGCGCGGCTGCGGGTCGATCCGGCCCCGCATAGACCGGACAGCCGGTTCGTCGTCTGAGCAAAACAGCCTCGTCCCCTACCAGGGAGGCGGGTGTGTCCTGCCGGACTTCACTGGGCCATTGTTCGGAGCCACCACCGTAACCCCGGGTTACGATGCCGGGATTGAATCCCCACTGCTGTAGTTTATCGGCCAACCATATCACCAGCGGCGTCTTGCCTGTTCCTCCCACAGTGATATTGCCGACAACAATGACCGGTACATCGAGAGAAACCGCGTTCAACAGACCAAAGCGAAACAACTGGCGCCGGATTGCACTGACCAGACAGAATATCCCTGACAAAGGCAGTAACAACAGGGTCAGACCACTCCAGCCTCGCCAGGATGCCTGTATTGCGTTCAAACGCCGGCCGCCCTCATTCAGCGACTGGGCGATGGGCGGAAAGGTTCATCTTCGTCAGTCCCAGCTGGCTTGCCGCATCCATCGCTGTCATCACCGATTGATGTGGCGTCCTGGCATCGGCATTGATGATGACAGGGAGATCACGTCGCTCTCCAACTGCCTTTCGGATCGCTTGTTTGAGGGTTTCGATTTCCGTATTGACGACCTCTCGCTGGTTGACGAAAAAAGTACCGGCTATATTGATGGTGATATTCAGCTCGTCTTCCTTATGTACCACCTCTTCTCCCGTCGCCTCGGGAAGCTCGATCATGATCTGGCTCTCGCGCTCAAAAGTCGTGGAGACCATGAAAAATATCAACAGAAGAAATACCACGTCGATAAGGGGTGTAATATCCACTTCAGGTGACTTGCGTGGCGACGGCCTGAGGTTCATTTCAACTCCCTCTCTCCATGAATCACCTCGACCAGTTTAAGCGCCTGTTCTTCCATACCGATCACCAGACGATCGATCAGACCACTGAAATAGCGATGAAACATCAAACTCGGGATGGCGACTGAAAGACCGGCAGCGGTGGTAATCAGCGCCTCGGAAATACCACCCGCCAAGACCCCTGGATCGCCGACACCGGCTGTCACGATGACGCTGAATACCTTGATCATGCCAATTACAGTACCCAACAGGCCGAGTAATGGCGATATGGAGGCAATGGTGCCCAGGGTATTGAGATAGCGTTCGAGCTCATGCACCACCTGTCGCCCTACCTCTTCGATGGCCTCTTTCATCACCACTTTGTTGTGGTCCCGGTTGATCAGTCCGGCAGCCAGAATTTTTCCCAGGGGGGAGCTGCTTTTGAGTTTGTCAAGATCCGCCAGATTGAGCTTGTTATCCTTGTGCAGTTGCAAAATCTGCCGCATCAGATATTCGGGCATGACCCGTTTTCGCTGTAGTGACCACAACCTCTCTATGACGATACCCAGTGCGACAATGGAACATGCAATGATCGGTAGCATGAGCCATCCACCGGACTTTACCAATTCTAACACCTTGTCTCTGTCCTATATCTTTTACATGAAATTTAAAAAATGGCCTAATCGCTTATCATACTTGATGAAGTGCCTAATCTGAAACATAAGACAACAAATTCCATCCATTTCATGCCGAAGTTGAGATGGAAGCACTCATTCGGTCCAATAGCGGTTGTTGTATTTACGATAGAGACGAGGTACTAGCTCTCGATCACTCCTGGCGATCCGAAACTGTATCGCGCCCGTTTCCGCAGTATTCAGTATGACGGCTCCTTGTTGTTGCCAACGCTGAACTACTTCATCTTTCGGGAATCCATAGCTGTTTCGATAACCGCTTGAGACAAGCACCCAGTCAGGGTCCACCGCATGTACAAACGGCAGCGTGGAGGATGTCCCTGAGCCGTGATGCGGCGCAACCAGGATATCCGATGCCAGATCTCTGGCATAGTTGGTCAATAGTGCAGCTTCGCCCTGCTTCTCGATATCGCCAGGCAGTAATATACGCCAATCACCCACAGCTATCTGCACCACACAGGAGCGATCGTTTGCACGGGTAAATCTCTCTTTTCCGTCTGGATGCAGAATAGAGAATGAGACACCATCCCAGTGCCACTTCTCACCGGCCCGGCAGGCTTCTGCCTGGGATATGAGTTCAGGCTCTCCTGTCTGGGTATGACCAATTGCCACTGCTTGATTCAACACTTCATAGCCTCCGGCATGGTCGTTATCACCATTGCTCAGTACTAACCGGTCTATACCGGCATACCCTCGCGATTGTAAATAGGGGATGAGCACCGACTCCGCAGTGTTGAACCCCGAGGTATACGCAGGCCCCGTATCGTAGACCATTAGATGGTGCTTGGTTTCTATGACACATGCTAAACCCTGCCCCACATCCAACAGAGTAAACCATAACTCAGCATGGTCAGGGCGAACCGGATTCCTGAGAAATAAGGGAACGATCAGCCAAATAGCCAATCCACGACCCGGAATTCCGGCGGGTAACAGCAAAAGCAGAAAACCGATAGCTGCCACAATCCAGCACCAAGCAGCAGCATCAGGGACAGTGAATACTGCATAGGGAAGCGTGGAAAACCAGACCAGCAGCTGATAGGTGTGATGAGTTAACCATCCCAGCAGGCCAAACCACCAGCCAGCCAGGCTGGGAACCAGTAATAGTGGCAGCCCAAACAACACCATGGGCACCAAAATCAGGGTAAACCAAGGCACCATTACCAGATTCACTAGCAGCGAAACCAGTGATGCTTGTCCGAAAAACAACAATAAAATGGGTATCAATCCCAGCGTAACGAACCACTGCACACGCAGCATTTGCCGCCAGCCTGTCCAGGATGCGATGCGCCCGCCAACACTCAGGATAATCACGGCGACCGCCCCGAATGATAGCCAAAATCCGGCTGACAGGGTTGCCATGGGATCCAACAGAACCACCAGAAACATTGCCAATACCAGACTTCTACCCGGTTGAACCCTCTGCCCGAGAATGACACTACCCAGGGCCACCAACAGCATCAACAGGGC
>JASFJX010000353.1:0-4852 GCA_050119385.1 Candidatus Thiodiazotropha sp.
ATATGTATCGATTGATAGTGTTTTTAAATGATTGTAAGTATTGTGACCGCGGGCGAATATTTTGTGAGTTCTGGATAAGGTAAACATAGCCAGACTGCGATTCAACCGGTTATGCAATGGGCCAATGGCTTGTGCAAATTTTATAACCGGCGTTTTGAGAATGAATGCGGGCATCAATGTGAGAACATTGTAGGGTAAAAACTTTTCACGACCATCAATAAATGAGACGCCGGCGAGGTCTATGAGGACATCGGAGGTATCAAGTGCGCGGACTGATTTGGGTATCAGCAGGCGAACTGGTTTTAAGATGGAGAATTTTAACAACGACAGCAGGATTGAGCAGGGAAAAAGGACTGTAACCAAATATAGGGGGGTTGCGCTGAAAATAGTGATATTCGGGTCATTTGAAAGCGCTCTATCTCTCTTTGGATAATAAGAGTAAATGTTGAAATGCGCATCAGGATAACAATCGCGCATTCGACCGATCGTAGTGGTCAACATGGCCTCTGCGCCTCGATTTCCGCTCAGCGTTGCGGCAATGATTGAAATTGTTTTCATGATAGTGTTTCGAGGCCTTTTCGTAGATAGAGATAGGCTTTTAGGAGGGGGCGAGGCAATTTAAATATAAGAAATTTCCACTGCTTGGACTCACTCCATCGCATGTTGAATAAAGTTATCAGCGCGGTAAGCCAAGCATGCCATGAAACATCCGCTCTTACATGATCCGGGATTTTATAACCAAATAGTGGCGCCACGCGATTCCTTGCGCTAACGTTATAATGGAAGGGTGCGGTGCGAGCTTGCCCGTCGAGAATATCGTCTATGTCCAGGGCTGTTGCTGTGATGGTTCCGCCGCGAGATGCGCTGTTCCAATAATCAATGCCTTGTTCGGAGCGAATAATAACCCCTGTTTTCTTTATAGGGTCCTGCTTGAAGCGGTATGCCCAGATGTCTCCCAGGGAGATGTCAGCGTGGTAACCGAAATGATCATTGCACACGAGACACTTTTTTTCCGAGAAAAAATGGAGATTTTGGTAAAGACTGAAATATGAGAAAGGTTTTCTGATCCGGGTTCCGTTTAGAAACTCGGCTTCAAGCTCGCCTCTCCAGTGACCTTTGCGAAACCGATAGGATCGAAGTGAACTCGAGGCCTCTTTTTCCAGGTTCTCTGAAATCTTATCAATTAACTCGGTTCTTGAATTATGCCCACATACCAAAGCGATCTTAATATTGACCTTATTGCCAATGTCGTGGTCTTTTTCGCTCCAGCGCGAAAGGTTTGCGATATCGCAGGGCAGTCCAACTGCAGCGACACGTCCATTGAATTGACGAATCAGAGGTAGGGCCTCATTCATAAAGGCAGTTTCTACATACTTACTTCCTTGGGCTGCAAGAATCTCTTGTCTATTGGTGGCGATGGAAAAATGTGCTCTAATTTTTCCCTCTTTGATGACAGTATTGCAAACCAATGCGCCGTCGACCAGGTTCTGTTCTAAGAAGGCTATTAAGAGAGCCGATCCCACTCCACCTGACGCGGCATTGATGCGCAAGGTTTCATCAGTTGCATAGGCGCGAAATAATTCACGGTAATTTCCAACAAGATCTTGTATCTGTGTCTCTGTCCACTTCTTTTTCAGCAGCTTGTCTGTAAACTCATAAAACATGATTCATATTATTGTCTTGGGCGAATAACTCGTTATCGATGAGCGCTATCGTACCATATAGCCCTTAAATCTCGATTGTTTCCATGGCGCAGGTCGTGCTATCCAACAGTAGGCCTTTATATGAAAAATGTGTTAGTTTTTAATGGCATGGTGCGCTACTGCTGCATCGGGCACAACAAGTTAACTGAGAGGTTACAACATGGAACCTCGCCGCTGCATCAGGGAATTAGAATAACTATGTGAATAATAAACTAATTTATGTCGATCAAAAACCGTGGGTTGGCAAGCGGCATTGGGGGGCAATTTGACACCATTTTGGCTTCAAATGCGCAATCTATTACTTCAGTAAGGTATGTCCCATGGCAGTACTCTATTCTAACCCGGTTGTGGTTATTAAACCGGCAACCCATTAGTTTACTTTCAGGGCATGCTTGAAGACCCTAGCATTCTGATTAGTGTAAAGACGGGCACACTGCGGCTGAAAGTGAACTGTTTGCTCGTCGGGTTAACATAACCGATAACTCAGTCATGATGTTGGCATTGTGATCAACCGCCATGTTTTGTTCAGCACTTCCTTAGTTGGGTTCTTGCTATCAGCATCATAAGGGCGCCGAGTAGCACTAATCCCCAATATGGCATAACAGGAACCTTGTGAGCAATTACCGCGACTGTGACAGTGGCAGAAGTGGGGGATGGATTGCTGCCCAGATCGGTTGTTAAGCTGCCCGCCGAAATGGTGTTGTTGTAACTGCCGATCACCTCAGAGGTTAGAGCGACTGAAATAGAGCAACCACCGACCGGTATGCTAGCGCCTGCGATGTATTCAACACTGCTTTCACCGGCTAATGCGATAACGTTATCCGCTGAACAGCCGGCGGTTGCCTGAATGTCTGGGTCAGGTGCCACAACAAGATCCGCAGGTAGAAAATCAGTCAGGCCCGAGGTCAGGTTTGCTGCAACACTGTTCTCGTTTGTGAGATTGATATTCAATCTGGTGATTCCGCCTGGTTTGATTGCATTTGGCGACATGGTTTTTGTGACTTCCGGCAAGATCGGATCGACAGTGAGCGAACATTGAGTGCCGACACTATTGTCGCCGAATGTGGTTTGCAGGGCATTGGCAGGTATTGTGTTGATATGCGTGCCCAGCGAAGTGGAGGTAACATCGGCACTGATGGTACAAACGCTGTTTGCGGGTATGCTGCCACCCGTTGCATAGGTAATTGAGTTCCCGCCGGGGGATGCATTGATCTCGCCTAACGCACAACCGTCAGTTGCCTGGATATTGGGCTCGTCTGCTATCAATACACCGGCGGGTAGGGTGTTTACCAGATCAGCAGTCAGTAGGGTCGGTGTCGCATTACCGTTACCCAGGGAAATAGAGATTGTTGCAACTCCACCGGACAGGATGCTGTCTGGATCGCACTGGGTGCTTATGCTGGGGGGTTGAGCGGGATTGACAAATAGATTCGCGCTGCTTCCGGTTCCATTGCTGCCAAGATCGGTCTGCAGGTCACCGCTTGCCAGGGTATTGGTCCATGGCCCGCCCGAGACATCCGAGGTGATATCCACTTCGATCGTACATCCACCTGATGGAATGGTTGAGCCACTGCCATAGGTGATGCTGTCGCTGGAGGTGGAAACGCTATCGGGACATGTGGTCGCAACATTGGCGGATGCGGCGATTTGCATGTTGGCCGGTAAATTATCGACAAGGTCTGCTGTCAGTGTTGCCGCTTGAGCGTTGCCGTTGCCAAGTAACAGGGTAAGTCGCGAGATTTGGCCGGGATTGATAGTGCCCGGTGAAATCTGCTTATCCAGGGTCGGGGGCTGTGGAGCACGAACCACCAGCCCCGCGGTAGCGGGCAGAGGATTCGAACCGCCGCTGCTGGTACTGAGATCTCCAGCCTGAATGATATTGTTGTAGCTGCCTGCTGTGGCAGAGGTGACTGAGACGCTGATGGTGCATCCGCCTGGCGCGATAGTGGCGCCGTTGGCATAGGTGATATCAGTGGTTCCAGGCGTTGCGGTAACACTGCCGAGGTTACAGCTACCGCTTAAATTGTTGGGGCTGGCGATCACCAGGTCGGCGGGTAAAGTATCGCTGAAGTCCGCGTCCAGCGTGAGATCCGAAGAATTTGGGTTGCCTAATGTCAGGGTTAGAGTCGATGTCCCATTGACATCCATGGTTGTGGGACTGAAGTCCTTTTCGATTGTCGGCGCCGCATCGAAAAGTGCACCCACACCCAGGGTCGCGATCGCGGGTTGGGAATTATTACCGGCACTGGTTGTGAATTGGCCGGCGGCGATAGTATTGATGTAGGAGCCATCGACGGACGAAGTGACATCCACCGATATGCTGCAGCCACCGCTCGGCACCGTGGCGCCATTGGCATAACTGATCTGTATGTCACCTGGTGTTGCCGTCACGCTACCGGGACAGTCGCTAACAAGCCCATTCGGGTTTTGCACAAACACATTACCGGGCAATGCATCCACCAGCGTTGAGGTCAGCGTAATGTCGCTGGCATTGCTGTTGCCCAGGTTGATCGTCAAGGTGGATGTTCCATTGGTGACAATACTGGCGGGAGCAAATGCCTTGCTGATGCCAGGGGGGGAGCGCACCTCCAGGGGGGAAGTGGCGGGTGCGGGATTGCTCAGGCCCTGATCGGTCGTTAGCGCATCGGCGTCAATGGTATTGCTAAGACTGCCCGTTATCGACGACGCAACATTCACACTGAAACTGCAACTGCCATCAGCGGGTATGGTTGCCCCCGTAAGTATAATCTCGCTGCTGCCTGAAATAGCCTCTACCAGACCATCTGCGCAGCTGGTACTGGCCGATGGGATAGAGTAGACGGTGAGCCCGGCAGGTAATGGAT
Organism: Candidatus Thiodiazotropha sp.; assembly: GCA_050119385.1. GTDB lineage: Bacteria > Pseudomonadota > Gammaproteobacteria > Chromatiales > Chromatiaceae > Thiodiazotropha. The sequence goes on from JASFJX010000353.1 coordinate 4,547, forward strand.
CGATGAGCGATCCGCCTGTGAGAGGGACCGATGCATTATTTGTCAGGGTCACAGTCAGGGTAGATGACTCGCCCGGGTTGACTGTCGCAGGTGCGAAGGCCTTTGAAATAGTAGGGGCAGCGGTCACCGTGAGAGCCGCGGCGGTATCCGAGCCATTGGTTGCCCCTTGATCCGTGGTGATCGCGCCCTCGAGGATCAGATTGTTATAGACACCTTCGGTCGCCGCGGTGACATCCACCTCGATGAGGCAGGCGGTGCCGGGCAGGAGTGATCCGCCAGTGATAGTGAGTGCCTGGGTAGTGGTAT
>JASFJX010000354.1:0-4836 GCA_050119385.1 Candidatus Thiodiazotropha sp.
GCTGATGACGTTAGTCAACAATCGAGGTAATTATATCGATCTTGGCAAGCCAGGCAGTGCCGATGAGTCATTTCTCGTCCAGATGCTGGATGGTAATAAGAGATACCATGTAATCGATACTGACCAGATATCGATCCGTGAGCCTGGCTGGTTGTCTCATCATCTCGACCTTCTGGTGGAGAAGCTTGCCGATCCTGCCAATCTTGTGCCTGTTACTCGTTATCCAATCAGTCAGATGCCGAAGGCGCTGCAGGACTTGTCTCAAGGAGAGACGACGGGTTGTGTGACTATAGAAATGATACCTGACTATAGCTCAGCTGTTGCGAACGCAATGCTTCAGACTATGGACCCGGACGGCCTCTATCTGGTCACGGGAGGTTATGGCGCGGTAGGCCTGGTGTGTGCGCATTGGCTCTCGAGTCGGGGAGCGAGACACATTTTCCTGCTTGGCAGCAGTGGTAAGCCCAATGATAGCGCGCGGGCCAATATCGATCTGCTGAAGGCAGGGGGTATCGATATCAGGGTTCTCAAGGCGGATACCAGCGATAGAGCGTCGTTGGAGGATGTTATGAGTTTACTGACGGGGATAGGTAAACCCATCCGCGGTGTCATTCATGCTGCTGGAGTAACCAGCGACGGTCCGTTCGACGCGATCGATGCTGATAGGATCGCACGCTCTTTCGGCCCGAAGTTGGAAGGGGCTTATAATCTGGCAGATGCCTTGGCTGAGAGAAACGGACTTGATGATCTTGAGTTTTTCTTGTTTACATCGTCAGTCAGTTCGGTGGTGGGTCTGTCCATTCAAGGTACCTACGCATCGGCAAATGCCGGTCTTGACGGCTTTGCCGAGAATCTGCGCAGCAGAGGGGTCAATGCCTGTGCCATACAGTTAGGTCCGATAGAAGATAGCGGTATGGCGGAAGCTGAGAACGTGCAACGCTATTTCACAACAATCGGGCTATCGACTGTGAGTAAGCGGCGTTTGTTTGCCGTGTTCGATCTGGCAGTCGCGGCAAATGTGGCTCACTTTGTAGCCGATGATATCGACTGGGCAAAAAACTGCCGAGGAGAACCGGCTAACATAACCTCCTCCGTATTACGTCATATCGTCGCTGAAGCCCTGTCCGGATCGGGGCAGGCCGAGCTGGAGAATCTGTTATCCCTTGAACACAAAGACCGAACCGAAGTATTGGTGATGACGCTGCTGGGGATATTTGCCGAGACCCTTGGTGTGGAGGAGGGATATTTGAATGAAAAATCCAGTTTCTCATCCATGGGTATAGACTCGCTTTCTATCATGGAGATACAGGTGGGTCTCAATGAAATATTACAGCAAGATCTGCCGCTTGGCGGCATGTTCGCCCAGGATGGAACTATTGAAGAGTTGGCGGGCCGTATTTCCGAGTATCTGGGTGATAAAGCTGTGGTTGAGTCAGGGGAGGTGGCATGAGTAGCGTAGAACAAGCCAAGTCCGATTTGGCGGCACGCCTGCTAGGGGCGCGTGGAAGAAAAAAAATTCACAAGAACACCGCGGACGGTATACCTGCCGGCGAGGGTTCTGTCACGCGTGAGCCAAAACGCCTGACGGACCATCCTGGTATTGCCCAGACACAAGCCATGCAGCAATTGGCGAAAGAGCACGATATGGACACGGCCCATGGTGGCTACTTCGTAGCACAGCGTAAGCTCGGCAATGGCAGGGCCTTAACCGATGATGGAAGGGATATGATCAACTTCAGTTCCTATGACTATTTGGGGCTGGGGGACAATCTTGAGATTCGAGAGGCCGCGCGGGAGGCGATCAGTCGCTACGGCACCTCTCTCTCGGCAACCCGTACCGTGGGCGGTGAAATCGACCTTTACCAAATACTCGAATCAGAGATTGCCGATTTCGTCGGTACCGAGGCCGCCCTGCTCTTTGTCAGCGGTTACTTGACCAATCTCGCCTTTCTCGGCTATGCCGTGACGCAGAACGATTTGGTAATACATGATGATTTGTCGCACAACTCGATGATCAATGGCGTGCGGCTCTCCTGGGCCAAGCGTTTGTCGTTCCGGCACAACGATCCCGATCATCTCGACTCGATGTTGAAATTGCATCGAAACACTGCAGAAGTCTGCCTGGTCATGATCGAAGGTGTCTACTCCATGGATGGCGACATCGTACGTTTGCCGGAGATCCTGGAAGTAGCCCGCAGACACAACTGTGATGTCTTTATCGATGAGGCCCACTCTTTCGGCGTGTTGGGTGCTACAGGGCGGGGTGTGTTGGAATACTATGGCATCGAGTACAGTTCGGATATTATTTTGATGAATACCGTGTCAAAAGCATTGGCCAGTGTCGGAGGTTATATCGCCTGCGACAAGCCACTGCTTGAAGCTGTGCGTTGGCAGGCCTCCGGGGCTTCTCTCTACTGCGCGCCAATGCCTCCAGCGCAGACGGCCGCGACACTGGCCGCGATACGAACGCTAAAGGCATCGCCGGAACTGCCTGCCAGGGTTCGGGAAAAGGCAAAGCTCTTTTCGGATGAACTGATCCGATATGGACTCAATATCGGGTTCTCTTCGGGCACTGCAGTAGTACCCATATTGACGGGTAGTTCAACAGCGGCAGTCAAGCTCTCAATAATGTTGCGCGAACGGGACATCATTGCTTACGCCGTGCTATATCCCGTTGTTCCGGACCATATGGCAAGGGTGCGTTTTTTCGTAAGTGCGGCCCACCGTGAGCAAGATCTGATCGAGACAGCCGCCATTGTGGCCGACTGCGCCAAGAAGGCAGGGGTGCCAAAGGTTCCCGGGTTTTGATGTGGCACAAAGCTGAATGCAGTCAACGATTTCGCTACCAAAAGCGCCATTGGAGCTGCTATATTCGTTTGAATTAGCAAAAATTGGTTCTGTACTCGCATGCCTCGCTATGCTCTCGATAATCTCTTTTTTCATACTACGACAGACGAAATAGGCGGCAATTTAACCAGTTGCCCATAATGGTAACTTCAGGTGAATACACCAGACAATATGGTTGCTGGCCGTGTCGGCTTGTGTGATTCTGATGACACCTAAATGGTCGGCTATCAGTCGCTTCCCGGCGATCACCTTGTAGTCATAGCCCACCTCGGTGTTGTAACCACTCACCGGTCTCGCGGTGGAGATATCTGTGGGAGGCAGCCAGGTAACGACTTTCTCCGTCAATACATCTCCTTTGGAAGTGATCAGACGGATTGCCCAAAACCATTGGTGTCGTCACAGGAGTCGCTGGTTCCAACCAGTTCCGAGGTTGTCACCTGATCGACCATATTTTTCAAATTGGCATGGACGGAAAGGTGGCGAAAAGTCGCTTTGATGCTGAAAGGTACGGAAACGCGAATTTTCGATATAGCCATTGTCATCAATCCATAACGAGTTGTTATATTTATATCTCACGATACTTCAAAAACTCTTCAGTAATTGATTTGTACAACGCTGAAACCCAAGCTTTGTTATTATCAGATGGAGGAATAATTGGCGCAGTTCTTGGGTCTGATGGTGAGATTACTACTTCTGCATTACTAACGCCAACAGCATGAACCAATGTGAATAACTCTTCAATGGCACTATCTCCCATTGCAAGACAACCGATAGATAAGGCCTTGCCGTGAATGAATATATTTGTTCCAGGATTTGACCGGCCTTCATTATTTGCATGATACAAATCAAACTCATTTGGGTAGTTAAGTTTCATGGATAAGTGATAGCTGCTGTTCGGATTTAGCCCTATTATCTTGTATATTCCCTCTGGGACCTGTTTATCACCTTCTTGAAGCTTTGGTCCGGCAACGCCACTAGCGGCTTGAACACTGTAGTCTTTTACCTTTCTGAATTCACTTCCATTTGAAGCCCAAAGCTCAAGACGACTTTCATCTTTTATAGCAAGTAGTTTAACTTCCCTAGGTGGGTATAGAATTTCTGCTTCAACAAAATACGGTTCTAATCTCTTTTCAGCACTTAAACCATATTTATCAATAACAGAGGAAACAGTTTCTTTGCCTGCAAACATTTGATAGATGGGAACCCAATAAACTCTTCCATACGTATAAAAAAGTATTAGGAGAATAACTCCTGTTGTAGCTAAACTAATCTGTGAAATTCTGGTAATACTCATAAGCACTAATGAACATAACGCCAGCCAAAAATGGATGCAAAAAGAAAAGCATTTTTGATATTGTTGTGTTTTTACAACAAGAAAACAGGTTATGCAGATACATTACGATATATCTCTATATACATAAAAACTAAACATGGAACTAAACATGGACACCCAATATTTGAACTAAACCATACCATGGGTTATCGTAAGAAACCACATGGAATGTAAACAAGCCAAGGAGACGGCAATGACTATATCTAGAAAGAAGCAGATCTGCCTGCAAGAGACACCCTATTACCACTGTGTATCCCGCTGCGTTCGTCGTGCTTTTCTGTGTGGTGAAGATAAACTATCAGGGCGCAATTATGAACATCGCAGAGATTGGGTGGTCGACAAACTCAAACAGCTTACCGAAGTATTTGCTATCGATATCTGCGCCTATGCTGTATTGCACAATCATACTCACATAGTCGTGAAGATAGATCAGCAACGGGCATTGTCTTGGAGCTATGAAGAAGTTATCAATCGCTGGACTGCACTCTACAAACCAAGCCCTATTGTCGATCGATATCTTAATGGTATTAAACTAACAAAAGTAGAAAAAAGTGTTGTCGCGGAAGATATCGAGAGATGGCGCCATAGGCTCTACGATATCAGTTGGTTTATGCGTAATCTGAACGAAACCATCGCCCGAAGGGCGAATGAAGAGG
>JASFJX010000355.1:0-4829 GCA_050119385.1 Candidatus Thiodiazotropha sp.
ACTTGTCAGGTAAAATAAGTCACCGTTTCAAAGGTGAGTTTCTTGAAATGGCTAAAGACGTTGAGGAGGTGAGCTCTAATCTTGGCGCAGTTGTTCAAAGAATGCAGGTTGAAGCTGAGTCGCTGGCAAATAATACCGGCATGCTCAACAAAACAAATGAAGCGAATATACAATTACTTGAGCAACAGAAGTCTGAAGCGCAAAATGTCGCAACGGCTATGACGCAGATGACAAGCACCATACAAGGTGTTTCGGACAGTGCAAGACTGGCGGCGGATCAGGCTGTTGAAGCTGATGAGATGGCTGGTATAGGAGAAAAACGTGTTTTGGAGGTTATAGCGTCTATAAAGCAGGTTTCAGATGACGTTGAGTCACTAAAAGGTACTATTACTCAGGTTGCAGAGCATTCCAATGAAATCGGTTCTGTTATACAAATAATTAGTGGAGTTGCTGAGCAAACGAACCTGTTGGCACTAAACGCAGCCATTGAGGCGGCTCGGGCTGGTGAGCAAGGACGAGGGTTTGCTGTGGTGGCTGGTGAGGTCCGTTCTCTGGCAAGCAAGACACAAGAGTCTACTGGTAAGATTCGTGAGGTGATTGAAACTTTGCAAAAGGTGACTAAAAAGGCTGTGGAAGACAGCGACAAAAGCCAAATCAAGTCCAAAGAGACAGTAAGCGTAGCAGAACAGGCCGGTGAATCATTACAACGAATTAACCGCTATATTGAAAAAATCAGTATGGCAAATGCGCAGATTGCGAATGCAGTAAAAGAGCAGGGACTGGTTTCCGAGGAAGTGAACAATAACATAATAGCTATAAGTGAAATGGCAGAAAGAATACATCATGGGGGAGTAGATACTTGCCAGGCAACCAATGTACTGGCAAGAATGGCTGACAATATGAATGACATAGCGTCACAGTTCCAGGTGAATCATGATTCGAATGTGGTTCATCTGTAGTTAAATCACATTTCAAATGACCGTTTTGGTCATTTGCAATAACAAAAAATATTTAAATTAACCCAATGATTTGCAAGGTCGGGGGTGGATGGCAACAGATTGCGGCCAATGAGGATGAAAAGTCTTGGTTTGTATGACTTCGTAACGGGGCTTTATACTTGCATCTGAGCGGTATGAAGTAGTTGTATGCCGAGAGTACACGCACTTTCTTCACCGGCTGGTGGGCACTGATACTGGCTGCACTGACCCCTCTCTATTTTATGTTAGGGATGGTCATGACCACCGATATATTCCTGTTTCTGTATGTCTCGAGCCAGCGTGATTTGCTACAAAGCGTAGCGGCTGATTTCGAGCATTGTAAAGAGTTGCAGCCAGTGCCTTGTCTGACACGGGATGGCGGCGTGGTGAGAACCTTGCTCGCAATGCGTTGCGAGGGATTTAGGCCAACAGAGCAAACACTACCGGACACCTTCTGAAAGAAAAGGGTGATCTAGTTCGAATCTTGCATGAAAGGTCATAATTATTTTATCCAGTCGTAAAACAACAACAACAGAGCTGAGACATCATATAAGAAATTTGCCGTGATCCGGAATGTCGATAGCATGCGCAGACAAGAATGTTTGATCACTACCTGCGAATCAAGTCGTGTGTCAATTCATCAATTTGCGTAGAAATTGCACAATTCCAGCTCCAGGTCATGATATTTGATGCGATTGGCCTGGGTGACGTGAGTGCTATCGACTGACAAAGGTTCGCTATGATTTCCTCTGACTGATTGGGAAAGCCATGCAACACACAAGCAGTTCCACTGCTCATGTCAATGGTTTGAAGCTCCTCTGGTTGCTGAGTGTGTTGATGGCCTTCTTTTACAACATTCAGGGCTTTCCCCTCTTTGATATAGACGAGGGTGCTTTCAGTCAGGCAACCCGTGAGATGGATCTAAGGGATGACTATCTCGCCACCTACCTGAATGGCGAGCCCCGTTTTGACAAGCCCATATTGACCTATTGGTTGCAGGCGCTTTCAGTTGCTGCCCTGGGTGTCAACGAACTCGCCTTCCGCCTGCCTTCTGCGATTGCCGCGACACTGTGGAATCTGTTGATCGTGGCATTCGCATGGCGCGTTTCATCACCAAGGGTCGCCGTGATTGCCGGTGCGCTCATGGCCGGTGCCCTGGGTGTCGGCCTCATCGGCAAGGCCGCCACCGCCGATGCCCTGCTCAATCTCTTCCTCGCCGGGACTTTGATCTGTCTCTATCTCCATTTGAACAGATCAAGATCCTACTACCTTGTCGCAGCCGCCTTATGCGCCGGGTTGGGCTTTCTCACCAAGGGACCTATCGCTGTGTTGATTCCCGCCGTCGTCAGCTTGCTCTTCTCACTCTGGAGCGGGAAATTGCGTCAGTGGGGGCGGATGATGCTGAATCCCGCCGCTTGGCTTGTCTTTCTCATCGTGGGCCTTCCTTGGTATATCGTGATCTATCTCAAGGAAGGTCCGGGCTTTTTCGAGGGTTTCATCGGTGCCCACAATATAGGGCGGTTCACTCAGGCAATGGAGGGGCACAGCGGCCCCTGGTGGTACTATTTACCAGTTATCCTGCTGGTGGCGTTCCCGTTCGGTTTTCTGATCTTACAGCCTTTTCGGCGCCTCCGGGAGCTGGTTTCATCCGACCTCAACCGGTTTCTCATCGTCTGGTTTGTTTTTGTTCTGGTCTTCTTCTCCTTTTCGGCTACCAAGCTTCCACACTATCTTCTCTACGGTCTGACGCCACTGTTTATCCTGGCTGCGACACAGCTGGATGAGGAGACGGATCTGTCACCCGTTTTCATCCCACTCATCCTTTTTATCCTGCTGCTGCTGGGGCTACCGCTCCTGATCGAATATCTGCTGCCCTATATCGATGATGTCGCTTTATCGCAAACCTTGAGTCGTCCTGCCAACTTCCTTCCGGGTAACTATGAACTGATATTGTTGCTCGTGCTCGGCATCTGTATCTGGTTGCTGAATGCTCGACGCTGGTCACGGCAGGGCAGGCTTCTTAGCGCCGGCATTATCACTAGCTTCGTCGTCTCCGAGCTACTGCTGCCGTCGCTGGGGCGTATTCAGCAGGAGCCGATTCGTGAGGCCGCTCTGATTGCGGCGCGTCACGAGGTAGCCACGGTGATGTGGCGATTGAACAACCCCAGTTTCAGTGTCTACAGCGGCCGGGTCACACCGAAGCGCCAGCCTGCCTCGGGTGAACTGGTGTTAACCAAGAGCTGCTATCTCGCAGAGTTACCGAGCCATCATACACTCTATGAGCGGCAGGGTATTGCCCTGGCACTCATCGATACCGAGGATTCTCGCCATGTTTCTAAATATTCCCAGGACGTTGAGTCAGCCGCACCTCTGGTGGATGCCTCTGCTGGCGCTGATCTGCGCCGCGCTGATTCACCTGATGCAGGTCAACAGCCTGCTGTTCCGCCTGATCAACGCGCAAGCTCTGAGTCTGATGGAGCCCGCCCTGTGGGAGACGTTGACAATACTTGGCGATGGGCTAGTGGCCATCACGCTGCTGTTGCCAATTTATAAACACAATCCCAAACCGGTATTGGCCATGTTGATAGCAGGCCTGATCGCAGCCCTCGGGGTGCATCTTTTAAAAGGTATGCTTGAGGTTCCGCGACCGGCAGCAGTACTCGAATCCGATTTGATCATACTGCTTGGGCCCAAGCTCATGCATGGTAGCTTTCCCTCCGGCCATACCGCTACACTCTTCGCCCTGCTTGGGTGTCTAGCACTCTGGTTGAAGGGGTCTCGTTTACGGGATCTCTTTCCCATACTGGTGACGATCGGGCTTTTGGCGGCTATTTCCCGCAGTGCAGTCGGGGCGCACTGGCCACTGGATATCCTTGTTGGCGCGGCAATTGGTTGGTCTTCGGCCATGTTGGCAACCCTCATTGCCAACCGTCTTTTACCCCGCCCGGTGTCCATCATCTGGCTAGGCCGCCTGCTTACGCTATGCGCCCTCTATCTGCTGTTTATCCACCATACGGCTTACAACGATGCACAGCCGGTGCTACACGGTATTGCCCTGTTTGCCTTGGGTATGGCGGCTATGGAACATCTGAGGGTGCAGGCTCCGGCCATTGTGCAGCACTCCGCCTGAACGATCTGAGTCTGTAAGCCATGCCTGAGTCCATAGACACATCCAGTTTCCATGACGGCAAGAGGCCCTGCCGATACTCCTATGCCCTGGTCAGCGTGAGTCTTGTAACAACCTTTGCGCTATTCCTGCTGTTTGGGTCGTTACTCGATCTGGATCAATCCGCACGCACCTGGGGCGAAATGTCTCTCCTGTTTCTGTTATTTTGTTTCTCGTTGGTTTTTTTCAGCAACATCGCCCGTGCCGGACGGCTCTACAGCCACTTTTATCCCGAGATGAAGGGGCGGTTTGGTCTTTGTTTGCGAATAGTTCTGCATCACAACTTCTTTAACAACCTGTTGCCGCTACGGGCTGGCGAGGTTGCCTTTCCACTGCTGCTGCGGCGCTATTTCAACATTGAATTCAGCCGCAGCGCAGGTGCCCTCGTCAGTTTTCGCATTGCCGATCTGACATTGCTGATAGTGATCGGGCTGATCGCAACGGCCTTCGGGCTCCATCTCTCCGGTAACAGTGATCTTCTTCTGCGCGTGCTGTTTTCGATGGCAATTGCAGCAATCCTGCTGACGCACCTGTTGCGTTGGGCTGCACGAACCCTGCCATGGGCCGCGAGGCATTGGGAACTTTTCAAAGCGGGGCTGCCAGGTACCCCGGCTGGTGTGGTCCGACTCAGTCTATGGACCCTCTCCATCTGGTCGGTGAAACTTCTGGGGTACGCTTGCATTCTG
>JASFJX010000356.1:0-4811 GCA_050119385.1 Candidatus Thiodiazotropha sp.
CAAGCCAACTCTAAACAATATAAAAACCCATTTACAATTGGGTTTCAATGCACCTCTCCCACAGGAACATCACCAACACCACCTATCAGATAAACTGATAACGCACTGATATTTAGAATTATTTATCGAACCATGCTAGAGAAACTGATCAGTACGAAGAGCGTTAATCTCATGAATTTAGTTCACATATCGAGGCTCGTAATACTATGCTCGTTAGATCTCACCAGCATTGAGTTACCGATATATGTCTAGGACGTTTTCAAGTAACTGGCTTCGGAATTTCACTTCGATTTAGCAATCGAAGCCAATCACTCATTTTCTTCCTGGAAACAGGGTTTACTTGATTGAAAACAAGAAAAATCCCGTGACAAACTAAGATAATAAGTTCAGCCTATATCCAGGAATTCACTGTTCATAAAATAAAAGGGATTATCATGATAGTAACAAACATCGAAATTCTTCCAGACAAGCGGATAGTCGAGCACTTGGGCTTGGTTCAGGGTAGTTCAGTGCGTGCAAAACATGTAGGAAGAGACATCATGGCCAGCCTCAAAAATATCTTCGGCGGTGAACTCAAGGGATACACCGAACTGCTACAGGAATCCAGAAGTGAAGCAGTCAACCGTATGATCGAGCAGGCTGAAGCGGTGGGAGCCAATGCGATTCTCAATGTACGTTTCTCAACCTCAAGCGTTGCTGCCGGTGCCGCTGAGTTGTTCGCTTACGGCACAGCCGTGATTCTGGAGTAGTTATATGATTGATCTGATCATTCTGATTAGCTTGTTGGCGTTGGGTTACGGCTTTGGCACCTACACCGAGAACAAACACTATAAGTCGATTCTCGAAAGAGAGAAAAAATTTATGCGAATACCCGCGATCACATCGAGATTTCCTCCTGTAAGGAAAACACCTACAGATGCCAACCTGGTCAGTGGCAGCGTGGTGGTCTCGGTAGACTATTTCAAGCAGTTTATTGCGGCATTGAAGAACCTGTTCGGCGGTCGTGTTACTTCATATGAAAGCCTTGTGGATCGTGCCAGGCGTGAGGCGATATTGCGAATGAAAGCCCATGCGGATGAGTTGAAGGCCGATATTATCTTCAATGTAAAGTTGGAGACATCAAGTATTCATAAAGGAAGAAGGAATGGGATTGGCTCCGTGGAGGTATTGGCCTATGGCACTGCATTGACCAAGCACCGTTAAACCAGCTGCAATGAAGTACAGTAATCCTATAATTCCCGAGGGCATCAATACCAGTCAAACCCACCCTTTGAGGGAGTTTTTTCTACTCACCGGCGGTGTCATCGGAATCGTAGCCATTGCTGCCTTGGTGCTGGGATTACTGGCGGATCGGCTGGCTCATCACATACCCTTTGAGGTTGAACAAACATTCGCGAATACTCGACTGCTGAGCGAGACCTCATCGGGCCCCATGCAGTCCTACCTCGACAGCCTGACACAAAGGATCGTTGCGGCGCAGAATCTCCCTTCTGACATAACCATCACAATGCACTATATTGACGATGATACGGTAAATGCTTTCGCTACCCTGGGTGGTCACGTCTATGTGTTTCGCGGCTTACTGGAGAAGCTGCCCAATGAAAATGCTGTTGCCATGGTACTGGCTCATGAGATTGCCCATATCAAGCATCGACACCCTATTCGCACTCTGGGGCGTGGCATTACCATAGGTTTAGCGCTCTCTATGGTTAGCAGCTCCCTGGGCGATGCGATAGTGGACAGGATTGTTGGTAATACGGGCATGCTGACTGCACTCAGCTTCAGCCGCGACCAGGAGCGTGAGTCTGACGACACGGCCCTCGATACACTCATGGCACTGTATGGGAATGTAGCTGGTGCGGATCAGCTTTTCGAAGCCTTGCAGAGCACACAAGGCGCGCCTGAAATGGTCGAGTTTTTCAGCACTCATCCGCTATCGAAAAATCGACTCAACCGTATTCATGTATTCAATAACAAACTCGCTCTCAGCAAAACCGATACTGTCATCACGCCACTTCCCGCTGACTTCGATTCATGGCTGAGCCTGAAGGATGAGACAGAGAGCGGTGGGTCAGAGTAGAAGCAGACGTCTGGCTGAGTAGTTAGCGCACCAGCCCCTGCTCGACCTGGTCTCTTGTCTCCCGGCCGCTAAGCTTTTCGATCAGTTCCAGGGCGAAGTCCATCGCCGTCCCGGGTCCCCGGGAGGTGATCACCCGGTCGTCGCTGATGACTCGCTCAAACCGCACATCGACCTGGGGCAGGTTCATCTTGTCCAGCACGCCCGGGTAGCTGGTCGCACGCCGCCCTTCAAGCAGACCCGCACTTGCCAGCACTTTAGGCGCGGCACAGATTGCAGCGGTGTATTTTCCTGCTTGGTTGAGCCGTTTCAGTAGTTCATGGATGCGGGGATCGGCATCCAGGTGGTCGGCACCGGGCAGGCCGCCGGGCAGCACCATCATGTCGAACGCCTGATCCATCACTGCGTCGAGGGTGGTGTCGGGCACCAGGGTGATGCCCCGCGAGGCCTTCACCGGTTCTGCATCCAGACCGGCTGTAACCACTTCGATATTGGCCCGTGTCAGTAGATCTGTGATGGTGACTGCTTCGAGCTCTTCACATCCTTGGGCGAGGGGGACGAGTACGCGTGCCATAGTGGCCTCCTGGCATTGATCAATTCAGAGACGGATACCAGTTCAATACCCTGCTGTTTCAGTTTAGGCAACTCTTCGCGGAGCACCGCCAGGGTTTCAGGGTAGGGGTGGGCAATACCGATCGCACCACCCAGGGAGCGTGCCTTGAGCCGTAATTTTTCAAACTGCCGCCTGATCTTGGTCTCTTGCGGTGTATTGTCAAGGAACACATGTCGCCGGGAACTGGCAAGCAGGTTTTCATTGGCGACACGCTCGGCGACGGTGTCAACAGTGGTTCGGCTATCAATGAAAAAGAGTCCAGCGGCGCGCAATTCACTCATCAGCCAGCGCATCGCCATAGGATCCCTGGTCAGCAGACTTCCCATGTGATTATTCACCCCGGCCACATGGGGAACGGAGGCGATATTGCGTTGCAGGGTTTGGATGAACTGCTCTCTCGACATACTCTGCGTCAGTCCACCATTACCCAAACGATTGCCCTTGTCGGACTCCATGGGCTGATGCAACATGACCTCTTTATGCAATGCGTGGGCCTTGCTCGCCAGCTGCTCGGCAAAGGGGGTTTGCGGGAGAAAGGCGTATGTCACCGGACCCGGCAGGGCCAGGGCATGCTCTCCCGCAACTTTTTGGTTGCCCAGATCATCGATAATCAGGGCAATTTTGACCGGACTCGGTAACTCTCCAACGCTGTCATCCGCCAATCCGAAGGGTGCGGCCAGTAGCAGCCACAAACAGCCGATTCCTATCCAATAGCACTGCATTGTTACCCTTGATCCACTCAACCAGCGGTATTCTTATTACGCAGTATGGCCAATCCCCTGAGCAGATTCAGCGCCTCACCCAACTGATAGTCTTTCTTGACTATCTCATGGCTCTCTTCGATCTGCTTGGTTTTCTTCTCTTTTCCCATTTCGGACTCTTTTCCATTTCCATTCAGAAGATGGCCGGAGAGATTGGACTCCTTGATCGGCTTGACATTGCTCTCCTCTGTCTTGGAAAGGATCAGGTCCTCCAATTCAATATCAGGCTCGATCCCTTCTGCCTGGATGGATCGCCCTGAAGGGGTGAAATATCTTGCCGTCGTCAATTTCACCGCGGCCGTGTCGGTAATGGGAATAATGGTTTGCACCGAACCCTTGCCGAAGGTGCGGCTACCCATGATGACGGCGCGATTCTGATCCTGCAGGGCACCCGCCACGATCTCCGACGCCGAAGCCGAGCCTTCATTGACCAACACCACTATGGGTGCTCCATCGAGGATATCATCCGGCGCGGCTTCAAAGCGCAGCTGGGAATCGCTCTCTCTTCCCTCTGTATAGACGATCAGTCCCGATTCCAAAAAGGCATCACTGACGGAAACCGCCGCATTCAACACCCCACCAGGATTGTTTCTCAGATCCAGCACCATACCCTGAAGCGGCCCCTTCACTTCGTCTTTCAGTTTCTGCAGGGATTTCAGCATGTCATTGGTCGTATTGGTCTGAAACTGCGAGATGCGCAGATAGGCAAAACGTTTATCCAGCAGGCGGCTCTTAATGCTGACAACCCGAATAATGTCGCGAACCACGATTATCTTGATCGGCTTCTCTTCCCCTTTGCGCACTATAGTCAATTCGAGAGAGGTGCCTGGCTTACCGCGCATCAAGGCCACCGCTTCGGTTAAGCTGAGCCCTTTTACCGGGGTCTCATCGAGGCGGACAATCAGGTCACCGCTACGAACCCCCGCACGCTGAGCCGGCGTATCATCAATCGGGGAGATCACTTTAACAAAGCCATCTTCCATCCCCACTTCGATACCCAAACCACCGAACTCGCCCTTGGTGCCTACCTGCAGCTCTTTATAGTCGTCCGCATCCAAATAGTTGGAGTGGGGATCGAGACCGGAAATCATGCCGCGAATCGCATTCTCTAAAAGAACCTTGTCCTCAACCGGCTCAACATAATTGGCCTTGATGCGGCCAAAAATATCGGCAAATGTCCGTAACTGTTGCAGGGGAAGGCTTTCCAGCTCCTCTTTCGCTTGAGTCTGAAGTGTGATCAGTGAAAATGTGACACACACTACGATCAGACCAAGACCTCTCAGGGAAGCTTGTTTTACTACTCTCATCATCTGTTTTACCTATTAAAATCCAGCTAGCTCATTGCCTCGCCAGCCGTCTG
>JASFJX010000357.1:0-4807 GCA_050119385.1 Candidatus Thiodiazotropha sp.
ATGCCTGTGTCTCTTCTGGTCGTCTGGTTCTGAAACGGGAGAGCAGGAGTAGCATTACGGGGATAATCAGCCAGTAGAACTGCTCATTCCAGACCCGGGTCTTCTCCTCTGTGAGGGCAGGTTTGCCTGCATCACCGCTGGCAAGTTTCAAGATGTTGCGGCTGTCCTGGTCTCTAAAGTCCGCACGTTGATAATATCCTTCACCTGCCTGAGCGAGTTGTTGCAACAGGGACTCGTTGAGTCGGGATTCAATGATCTTGCCGTTGCGCTCGCGCATCAACTCACCCTGGCCAACACGGGCTGGTACGGGGCCGCCCCCGGTTGTACCTATGCCCAGGGTGTGCAGGACGATGCCCTGCTCAGCGAGTTCTTCGATCCGCTCCAAGAGTCCTGGTTCGTCAAAATCACCGTCGCTGATCAGCAGGATAGTGCGTGCGTTACCATTGCCTTCGCCACCGAGCAACTGCTGGGCGCGTTCCAGGGCGGCGATCAGGCGGCTGCCATGCAGATTGGCCAGGTCTGAGGAGACAGCCGGCAGGGCGTTGAGGATGCTTTGACTATCCTCGGTGATCGGTGCGACCACATGGGGCACGGTTGCAAAGGCGATCATGCCGATACGCAGTTCTTGATTCAATACGACCAAGTCCTGTATCTCCTGCCGTGCCCGTGCCAGGCGGGATGGTGGCACATCGGCCACGTTCATTGATCGGGAGATGTCCATCAGGATGACCAGATCACTGGCGGGTGAGAAGGCCTCGATGTCGGTGTAGTCCCAACGTGGGCCGGCCAGGGCCAATACGAGCAAAACCCACAACAGGCCCCAACGGGTGAAGCGACTCCAACGCTCATCCACGCTCAGTTCCCGCACACCGGTCAGGTGTGGCAATAAATGCTCATCGGCATAGTGATGGATCGGGCCTTTCGCGGGACGCACCACACTATAGATCAACCAACCAAGCACCGGAATCAGTCCAAGCAGGGCAAACAACCATTCCGGGCGGGCAAAGTGGAATAGGGATTCAGGCATAACCGCCCCCTCTCAATTGTCTCTGCCTGCCCTCGGGATAAATACCCAGCAACAATAGTAGTAACAGGGCAAGGCCGAGCGGCCAGTAATAGAGCGGTTGGGGTATGAATACTGTGCGGGATTCAGCCTCGGTCTTTTCCAGCTCATCGATGTGTTGATAGACCTTCTCCAGCGCTTCGGTATCGGTTGCACGGAAGTAGGCACCATCCGTGGCCTGGGCTATCTCACGCATCGCTGCTTCATTGAATCCCAGGTCGGTGCGGGTAATGATACGGCCATTCTCCAGGATGGGTACCCGTTTCTTATCACTGCCAACCCCTATGCTGTAGATCCGAATGCCTTCCTTTGCCGCCAGCTGGGCTGCCTTCAGCGGCGGGATGGTACCCGCCGTATTTTCGCCGTCAGCGATCAGCAGTAATACCCTTGAACCCTGGGGGCGCTCTCTGAGTTTCTTGACACCCAGGCCCAGGGCATCACCGATGGCGGTCCCGTCACCGGCGATGCGGGGGATCACTTCCCCCAGCAGGCTGCTGACCGCCTTGCGGTCATAGGTGAGTGGGGATAGGACATAGGCCCGGCTGCCGAAGATCACCAGGCCGATGCGATCCCCTTGCCGCCCCTCGATGAATTTGGCTACCACGCCCTTTACCACCTGCATACGACTGACCTGCTCATCATTGAGGGTGAAATCGAGGGCATTCATGGAGTGAGAGGCATCCACGGCCAGCATCAAGTCATAGCCTGCGGTGCGGTTTTCGGTATAGGGTTCAAGCCATTGGGGGCGCATCAATGCCAATACCAGGGCCAGCCATAGGAGATAGAGGAGCCAGCTATGCAGGCGGGCGCTCAGGGGTTGTCGGGGTGCGCGTGTATGGAAGGCTTCCTGCAGGTGGGGCAGGCTTGGATGGAGCAGGGTGGTCTGCATCCCCTCCACCGATTCATGCTGTTGCCTCGACGGGCGGGACCCGAAGTGGCGTACCAGCAGTGGCAATAGCAGTAGCAGCCCCATCCAAGGCCAATGAAACTCAAACATGACAGGCTTCCTCACTGACCCAGTGGATGGCGGCATCGATCAGTTGCGCCAGTTGAGCCTTATCGGCACTACGGTCGGGCGGAGCATAGGGCAATACCAGTAGGACCTGGCCTTTTTCACGCCATTGAAAACCGGTCGAGTCGTTGCTCTGCAGCCAGTCGAGCCAGGCCTCATCGGTGAGAGCGGCGGTCTCCTCCCGGCCGCAACGGGCGATGGCGATTCGCCTGAGCAACTCAGAGAGTTCACTCGCCACCTGTTTCGCCGGTTCGCGTTTCATACGCCGACGCAAGGCGATAAGGTGGCGCCGAGCGTCCTGTTGCCATCGCCCTAAAGGATAGAGCCTGCGCCACCTGATGAAGAGCCAAATCAACACGCCTATCAGAATTAACAGGGCCAACACCAGCCACCAACCCGGGGCGGGTGGCCACCAGGGAGCCGGATCAATGCCTCGAATATCACGTAACGGATCCATTCAGCGCCTGCCAAAGTGTTTCGCCAAGCCATGGGAAAGGGTCAGATGGATCTCTTCGTTGGTGGCTATCGGCATCAAAGGAATGCCCAGGGCGTTGGTTAAATGTGTCAATGTCTGCCGGCGTGCATACCAGGCCTGGGTGTAACGTTCTCTGGCCTGCTGATCATGGGTATCGATCTCCAATGCGTTGCCATCTGGGCCGATGAATGTGACCTGTCCCATATCGGGTAACTCCTTGTCAGCCGGATCATCCACCGGTAATAGCACAAGGGTATGGTGTTGGCAGAGTCGCCCCAAGGTCTGTTTCAGGTTTTGGATCTCGCGGTTCATGTCGGCGATGACAAAGATCAGAGAGCCGGTTGCGGTACCACGGTCGGCTCGCTGTAGGGCTTCAGAGAGACAATCGGTATGGGGTTGCTGAGTGGTGCCTTCATGGGTTAGGGCATGTAGTAGACGCCACAAAGCCCGGCGATCCTTGGTGGGACGGAAATATTGCATCCCCAGGTTTCTGTCGCCAAACAGCATCCCTCCGACCCTGTCATGCAACTTGGATGCGGCCCAGCCGAGTAGCGCAGCCGCTTTGGCGGCCTGGATCGATTTAAAGGTACCCCGCGTGCCGAAGCTCATATGAGGCCCTCTATCAATGCAGAGCACCACGCTACGCTCCCGTTCTTCACGGAAGATCTTTAGATGGGGCAGGTTGGTGCGGGCGGTGACATTCCACTCCATATTGCGAATATCATCCCCTTCGCGATACTCCCTCACCTCTTCGAAATCGAGGCCGGTGCCACGAAATACGGAGGCATAGAGCCCGCTGAAACTGGTATTCACCAAATGGTGCGAGGCCAGGCCCAGGGTATGGGCCTGATGACGTAACTCCAGTAGATCATCGATATGGGGATAGAGGCTCATTGCGATACTCGCCCGGTCGGTTAAGGGATGGCGACCATATCCAACAGGCGGGAGAGAAAGTCGTCAGTGGTGATGCCTTCCGCCTCTGCTTCGAAGGTCAGCAGAATACGGTGTCGAAGAATAGCCGGAGCAACGGCTTGAATGTGGTGGGGCGCGACAAATTCCTCATCATCGAGCCACGCCTTTGCCCGGGCGCATCGCGCCAATGCAATGCTGGCGCGGGGGGAGGCCCCGAAGCGACACCAGCGCGCCAGGTCTTTATCATATGCCTTGGGGTCCCTGCTTGCCTGGACCAGGTCGACGATATAGCTGTTGAGCTTCGGATCGAGGTAGAGTTCGGCCACCTGTTGGCGAATGGAAGCCAGCTTCTCTTGTGTTAACGGTTTTTCTGGCGGGGTGGGTTTCTGCTTTTGCTGAGCGCTGTCCAGATCGAGGATCTCAAGTTCCTCTGCCCGATTCGGGTAATCCACATTGGCCTGCATCAAAAAACGGTCCAGCTGGGCTTCCGGTAGATGATAGGTGCCCTCCTGCTCGACCGGATTCTGCGTCGCCAAGACCATGAAGAATGCGGGTAAGGCATAGGTAGTCTGACCGACTGTGATCTGCTGTTCCCCCATCGCCTCCAGCAGGGCCGACTGTACCTTGGCCGGTGCCCGATTGACCTCATCGGCCAGCAGAATATTGTGAAATAGTGGGCCTTGGCGGAATTCGAATTCCCCCTTTTCATGGCGATAGATATCGGTGCCAATCAGGTCCGACGGCAACAGGTCGGGGGTGAATTGGACACGGTGGAAATCGCCTTCAATGGCCTCTGCCAGGGCCTTTACCGCTGTGGTTTTGGCGAGACCGGGCAAACCCTCGATAAGTAGATGACCATCGCTTAACAGACAGATCAACATGCTCTCGATAAAACTGGTCTGTCCAATGACGCGCGAAGCCAAATGTTCACGAAGCGGATCTAGATCTTCTGATGAATTCATGGGTGTTTTTTTACTTCATTTTTACTTGTGATTAACGGGTGCAACTTTAGGTATTGGCCTATTTTTTTCCAATCCCGGCTTTATGTTTGCTCAGGTTGCGTTGTGATCTATCCTGTCCATATTCGTTCCAGAGTGCAAGCTTTTGAAGAAGTCCAATCAATAATTGATTACTTTGTACCTGTTTAACTAAAATTGGTTCAAATTGAATCTATCAGCAGGTTTTGTTCGACCTCTTCTGCAAGCTAGCTGAGCCAGGCTGACATGCTTAGCAATAGGTTCAAAACTAAACAGATTTTGTACGACGAAGCCCGGTTAGGAAGTGGATCATGATTCAAGTCGAGGCGCACAAGAATAAATTGTGCACATAGGGAAAGTGTTTGGGG
>JASFJX010000358.1:0-4792 GCA_050119385.1 Candidatus Thiodiazotropha sp.
GATCTATTTCTCGTTCCCACGCTCCAGCGTGGGAATGCCTACCTACCGATCATCAGGGTTACACATAGATATTTTACCCACCGTATGCGTTCCCACGCGGGAGCGTGGGAACGAGATAACCCACGTTTGTTGAGATGGGCAGGTCAAAACATGATGTCTAGGTTTTCTTGTCTTCCAATAATCTCTCGGTCTCTTTTCGAGACAGATAGCGCCAGGGGCGTGGTATGAGTCCAGGAACTCGCTGTTGATAGTAGCGATAGGTATCCCCATGGAAGAGCAGTAGCTTTTTCTCCTCCAAACGGGAACCCAGTGCCAGATAACAGGTGACACAAATTGCCGTCACCAGGCGTGCGGGATCCATATCCTGCACCCATATCAAGAGCAGTCCCAGGCTGTACCAGGGATGACGTACGAATCGGTGCAATGGGGAGATATGCAGCTGTTCCAGGTCTTTAACCTCCTGTTGTTGCCGCTGCAGTTGGCTGATGCCGAGAAATTCTCTACTGTCGTAATAGCGCATGGACCAGATAAAGCCGGCTAGCGAAACGGTCATTATTGTATAAGCCAGCCAGGCCATGCTTCCCTGCCATTGCCATAGGGGCTCGGAGCGGTATGACCAGAGCATATAGAGGGGTGGGATGATCAGTATCAGGGCGAGCAGATTGTAGAGCAGCCGGTACCATGGGATGAGTGTCGGTAGATGCTGGGCGAGAATCCTTTTCACCCATAATGAAGCAAATAGCGAATGAATCAGGAAATAGAGTACCCAGAGCAGAGCAAGCAGAAACAACTCGACAAATATAGGCATTGGGATTATGCGTGCCCTTAGTCTGCAACAACGGGCGTTGTGGGTCGCCCGTGTTGCACATTCTCAGTGATCAAACTTACCTTGTTGCAGCCGTTGCGCTTCCATCACTTCCAGTTCCCTGGAGCCGGAAATCACAACCTCGGGATCGGGTACGAAATCGAGGTCAGGATTGAGTCGCTCGTAGGGCGCGGCGTTGAGGATTACCTTCATGGCATTCAATCGGGCCAGGTGTTTGTTATTCGAGCGGATGATGGTCCAGGGGGCATGGGTGGTGTTGGTGTTCTTCAGCATGTCGTATTTTTGATTGGTAAAGTCGTCCCAACGATCCTGTGCCTGCACATCGATCTCGGATAGTTTCCACTGGCGCAAGGCATCTGTCTTGCGGCGTTCGAAGCGTCTCGCCTGTTCCTCCTTGGTGACTGAGAAGTAGAGCTTTACCAGAATGGTGCCCTGGCGCACCAGGTCTTTTTCGAAACCGGGACAGCCGGTCATGAAGTTGTTGTACTCCTCCTGAGAACAGAAACCGAAAACGGGCTCGACCATGGCGCGGTTGTACCAGCTCCGGTCGAACAGCACGATTTCCCCGCCACGGGGGAATTGGGCAATATATTTTTGAAAAAACCACTGGGTCTTCTGTTCCTCGGTGGGTTTGCCAAGGGCTACCACACGGTAGTGCTTCTCATTCATATAGCGTGTGACCCGGCGGATGGTACCCCCCTTGCCGGCGGCATCACGACCTTCGAAAAGTATGATCATGCGGGTTCTGGTCTGTTCCAGGTATTGTTGTAAGCGGATCAACTCGGCCTGATAGGGTTTCAACTCCTCCTCACGCTTGAATCTGCGAATCGCCTTATTGTCGCTTTTACTCTCTTGGGTAAGCTGTTGTTTGAGGCGTTCATAGTCACTCAAAAGTTCTTCGAGTCTGACGGGCTGTTCATCGATGAAGATGGTCTCAGGGTTTTTGCTCTCTTCGTTCATGTTGCCCCCTTCTTATATAGCGGCATGGCCATACTGATATATTATGCTTTTTACTCGTTTGATGGTGAGTTTTTTCCTGGATTAGAAGCGATAGGCCGATTCGATCAAAGGACGGGTGAGTATTCCCTGGATACGCCAGTAGTGGTCTTGGTCATACCACTCGATATAGAGCGCATCTGCCTGGCTGTTGTCCAGTTTTTCAAGGGCCTCCTGCAGGGTTGCCTGCATTCGCAACTGGGTCAGTTCATAGCGGGTGGCGGGCAGGGACAGCAAGTCGAACTCCTCATCTTCGTGTTGCTCCATGATGCGTAGCAGGTCCACCGCCGGCATCAGTGCCATCTGATCCTCCTCCCCTTTGATCAATATCCACTCAGGATTGCTGTCGAGCACCATTCTTGCCGTATCCCGATGCAGTATCGGTTGGACCTGGACGAAGTTACGGTTCATGAAACTGGCGGCCCCGATGCGGCGCAGGGACTGCATTACCGGGTCAGTATGGTAGTTGAGACCTGTGGCCTCGAGCAGCGTGTGAAACATCGAGGATTTGCCAAACAGCTCGCTGTTGACCAGACTGGCAACGACGATCGCAAGCATTCCCGGCATGATGATTTCGGGATTGTGGGTGAGTTCGATGATGGCGGTCAATGCGGCCAACGGCGCCTGCAGGGCGGCTCCCATTACGGCGCCCATGCCGACCAGGGCATAGAGGCCCGGGTCGGAGACCTGGCCCTCAAATACCAGGCCGGGCAGGGGGGCAATGAGTCCACCCACAGCGGCACCGATAAAAAGCGCCGGTCCAATGGTGCCGCCCGGTATGCCTAGGCCGATGCTAATGGCGGTAGCCAGGATCTTCATCACTATCAGCACGACGATCAGGTAAAATCCCAGTTCACCGAGCAGTAACTGGTTGACCGTGTCATAACCTATGCCCATCACTTGGGGAACCGCCAGGGCGATAAGACCGATCAACACCCCTGCGCATACGGTACGCAGCCAAAACGCCATATCCTGGGTCTTGTCGGAGATATATTGAATAAGACTCACATAGGCCGCCGAGGCCGTACCGGCGGCCAATCCCAACAGCAGGATGAAAATCAGCTCGTGCAGGGAACCCAGTTCTATGATAGCGATATCGAACACCCGTTGGCCGTCGAAAACGATCAGTGAGAGACTGTTGGCAGTGACGGCGGCCAGCATGATCGGTATGAAGCTTACCAGGGTGTACTCCATCATTATTACCTCCAAGGCGAAGATCACCCCCGCCAGGGGCGTATCGAAGGAGGCTGAAATCGCGGCAGCAGTACCGCAGCCAACCAGGGTGCGAATGCTGTTGTTGGGTAGAGAAAGGTATTGTCCGAGCAGGGAACCGCTGGTGGCGCCGAGAAACACATGGGGGCCTTCCCGGCCTACTGAGTGGCCACTCACAATGGCGATGGCGGCACCGAAAAATTGCAGCATAAAGCCGCGCAGGGAGATATGGCCCTGATGGTAGATCAAGCGCTCCATCACTCTAGGAATCCCCAGTACGTAAAGGCCTTTGGCGTAACGCAGAAAAATAAGCCCGAGCAGGAGGGCGCCGAGAATGGGAAGCAGAAATCGCATCATGGGGTGGAGGGCTTCATAATTCTCCACCACACCGCCAGGAAGCATTATAGCCTGGGTCGTTTCGACCAGCAGTCGGAAGAGAATGATCACAATACCCGTGACAAAGCCGCAGATTAACCCCAGAATAGAGAGAATCAGCAGTGCATCGTGGCGCGAGAGTTGCAGGCGTACTCGGTCTAGCCAGTTAACAATCCGAGCAAAGGGCACAATCGGGATACCTGTCGTTGTAATGGTTTGTCTGGGTGGACTCGCTGTGTCCATCCTTTATTATCAGGTGTTATGTTGACCCTCACCTGAGATCGTTTATCCTCAACGCCCTGGTATCGTATTCCTGGAAAAAATCGATAAGCGCCGGGCGTTAGCTTAGGTTTTCGTTGCTTCAGGATGGGTACTATTTATACACATGATTAGCTCGGCGAGCCACGCTTTGATCAAGGGCGTGCATGAAGGCCTGAAGGCAATCTATTTGGTCGCCGGCTCAATAATATACTGGAGCAGTCGCAGTATGTCAGCAAAACGAATGGTTCTGAACAAACAGGAAGCCTATTTCACCGGTACAGAAATCGAGCTCATGGAACAGTTGTTACCCCTCAATGCTTCCAGGGTGTTGGAGCTGGGTTGTGGCAGTGCCTGGATTACACGTCATTTGGCTCAGGCTCACCCCGATTGCCGTTTTATCGCCACCGAGGTCGACACTGTGCAACATGAGAAGAACCTGAGCGATCCAGTGAGTAATATCAGCTTTCGGCTGGAGGGGGCGCAATCGATCAGTGAGCCTGATCAGAGCGTGGATGTGGTATTGATGCTGAAATCACTCCACCACGTACCTGAGTCGGTCATGCCACAAGCGATGAATGAGGTAGCCAGGGTGCTCAAGCCTGGTGGCCTTGCCTATTTTTCAGAGCCAGTCTATCAGGGTGAGTTCAACGCCCTGATGAGCCTCATACACGATGAGAAAGTTGTCAGGGAGCTCGCATTCAAGTCGATTCAGTCTTTGTCTGAAAGAGATGAGATGGAACTGCTTGGTCAGCATTTCCTCTATGTGCCTGGCCAGTATGACTCTTGGCAGAGCTTTGAGTCGCGTTTCCTCAAAGTCACTCACACCAAGTTGCAGATAGATGTGGCACGCTATCAGCGGATCAAAGGGGCATTCATGCGGCATATGGGCCCCCGGGGCGCTGAATTTCTTAAACCTCACAGAATCGATCTGTTGCGAAAGCGGGTGAATAGTTAACTGGGATATACTTCGATATGCCGATTGCAAGAGAGGCAATTCCCTGCTTTAATGAGAATCATTAACATTTAAGAGAGTTATGGATTATTTGTGACCTCCGATAGCACCGTTACACAGGAATTGATATCCCTGGCCAGGCTGCCGATTGGGAGTCGTGCCAAGATTAA
>JASFJX010000359.1:0-4784 GCA_050119385.1 Candidatus Thiodiazotropha sp.
GGAGCCTACGCCTGAGCCTACCGAGGAGCCTACGCCTGAGCCTACCAAGGAGCCCACGCCTGAGCCTACCGAGGAGCCTACGCCTGAGCCTACCAAGGAGCCCACGCCTGAGCCTACACTTGAACCCTCTCCCGACTGCACTGATGCCGACGGCGACGGGTTCTTTGTCGAAGGTGAGAGTTGCGGCACTTCAGCCGATTTCGATGACAATGACGCCAGCGCCTACCCAGGTGCACCGGAAGACTGTACTGACGGCATCGACAACGATGGCAACGGCTTGGTTGACGCCAGCGATCCTAACGCGGTGGGATGCGATGTTTCTTGCACCGATATGGACTACGACGGATTCAGCATAGAGGGCGATACCTGCGGTCCTGTCGACTGTAACGACAATGATCCAACGATCAATCCGGGTGCGGTTGAAATCTGTGATGACGCCATCGACAACAACTGTAATGGTCTTATCGATACGGCTGACATGAATGCTGTTGGCTGTTCACTCGACTGTACCGACAGTGATCATGACGGTTACGCCATCGAAGGCGAAGCTTGCGGCGCGGTGGACTGTGACGACGATAACGCCGAGATCAATCCGGGCGCGCTGGAGATCTGTGATGATGGCGTGGACAATAACTGTAATGCCCTGATTGATGAGATGGACAGCGTCTGTCAAAACGGGGAAAACGACATTGACGGTGAGGATGATACGCCCTGGTGGCAGCAATGCCATCACCATGAGAAACCCTCGCACCACCACGAGCGTAGGGAAAGAAACAGGTCACGTAACGATCGGTAAGGTTACAAAGACCAGTCAATCACCTCCTGGCGGAGAGAATTGACAATTAAACAAGGGGGGGGCTAATGCCCCCCCTTTATTTTTTACTCGCTTGAAAAACGCACTGAGTGTAACGGAGGAGATAGGCATGAAGAACTAGAATTTGGACTTCTCCGCAGAATCTGTGGGCGGACTTCAACGATCCCGCCATTCTGATGCATATCGGTATCCTGATGATCAGCACGATTATCGACCGTCTACCCGTCTACCATCCAGCAAAGAATGCTTCCTGTCGGATCAGGT
The DNA here is from genome assembly GCA_050119385.1 of Candidatus Thiodiazotropha sp. GTDB lineage: Bacteria > Pseudomonadota > Gammaproteobacteria > Chromatiales > Chromatiaceae > Thiodiazotropha. The sequence continues at coordinate 1,079 of JASFJX010000359.1, forward strand.
CCAGAGTCAAAATCGCCGAAGGGGCTGAGAACGAGATCAGGAACTGAACCCGATAGGACTACCTTAACCGGATTGTCGACAATACAAAAAACCCAGCAAAAATACTGGGTTGATTGATATAGCGGTTTTTATGCCACAGTCTAGCTTTAGACGCCTGCTCCGATATCACGACGCCTGACAACATAGATCCCAATAAGCCCCAATCCCAACAAGGCAAGGGTTGAAGGTTCTGGCACAAATCTCGTGACATGGCTGATCTCGAAATCCTCCGACGGTAGATTCATGGCGCCAGAGAGTCTAGTCGCATCGAACACCCCCCAATCCAGTTCATCTATGTTTCGGAACAGAGCTACCCGCCGGGCATTTTTTATTAAGAAATACTCCTCAAAATCACCCTCTATAGGGTCACCAAGCGCAAAGGCATAAACGTTTGCCGTATCAGTCAAGAAGTAGTCTACTGGCTCTATCTTGGATACAAAGATGAGTTCTACTTGTACTTCAGGCAGTGAATTGACCCACGCCGTCTCTTTGGCAGGATTGCCCAACTGGGCTCCTTCAGTGACAAATATATCGACATCTCCCACATCCGTGCCATCATAGGGACCCTGTGTGATTATTACTCCCATGACAGCTTGGGAAAAAACACCAAGCAAAAGAAAAAGTAACGACATACTACAACGTAAGGTTTGTTTCATCTCTGTAGCCTCCAAAAGAAGTCGATGAATTAGTAACCACAATGTCTATGTCGCTATTTCCATATAGCTTATTAAAGTATTTACAAACAAAGATATTGACACATTAACATGAAGCAATATCTATGCCGCCAAATCCAGGCAATTTGAGCGATTAGTCACTAATTAATTATTATACATTGTTTTTTTAATGTCATATCTGATAAGGATTACCACTTTGAATGGAAATCTCTATTTTGCGTTTGTAAAGTTTTTCGACAGACACCCCTATATGAAGCCTGGAAAAGAGACTCTTACAGATTGACAGTAACGCCCATAATCGTAATTTCCCCAAATATCCTCAGCTTAGCAACCCTCAGAGGGCGAAATCACCTCACCTCGTTAGCCGGGCATTCGCATCTCAGGGCTCCATGCTCCAGCGTTGATTGCTACCACCCCAGAAACGCCATGTTTGTACATTGGCGCCGGCCTGAGAAGCCGAGGCATCAAGAGCCTGAACCGGGTAGTTACGCAAGGCAATCTTGCCTGTCGCCGGATCGAACTGGAAACGCTGATCGCTGTTGCAGCTCCAGAGCATGATTTTCGCGCCATCGCCATAGTCTATTGAATTGTCGAGACAGAAGTGTGGATCCTGCATGTTGCGGATCAGCCCGCTGGTCTCGTCATAACTCCAACGTTGGCTGGCCCCCATCGTTTCAGAGCTCCTGTATAACATTGGTACCGTCTGCAGTGACGCCATCCTCGATATCCAGACACAGTTTCTATAACGGTCATCTGACCGTTGTCTTCAACCATAACGACACTGAGATCACCTAGCCCGAATATTTCACCCGGCCGCTTGTAACCTTAGGAATCGCCCCCATATGGCATAAATAACTGGGAGGTATTCGGCTGGGTTGTCACCCAAACCTTTTCGCAATAGCGTAAAAAAAACCCGAATTTCAGCTTGAGACAGCTCTACCCAAAGGAGAGTTTTGTAGCGCTGGGGAACCGGGCGTCCACGACAAACAGCTTTCGGTAAAACTGCACGCAATCCTAGCGAACCTCATCGGTTTTGCTCGACACAACCTGTAACAGACATGAGAAACCAAGATGCGGGAAGAAGAGAATCAGCAACAAGAAGAAATCGAAGTTATCAGCAGCAATACCCTGGCACGCAGCAACGAGGTGATGCCGACCCTGATCAACCTGCTCCCTGTATCCGCTCGCCCCTTCTTCCCCGGCCAGGCTGTGCCGCTATTGATGGAGCAGGAATACTGGGAGAGCACCATGGAGGCTGTCACCGAGTCGAGCCATCAACTGCTCGGCGTGGTTCTCTCGGATGCCGAGTCGGCCGAAACCGCCGGTCCTGATAGCTTCAAGCGTATCGGCACCGTGTGCCGTGTCCATCGGGTGCAACGCTCCGAGGGGCGACTGCAGGTATTGGTGGAGTGTCTGCAACGCTTTCGCATCGAGCAGATCGTCAGTGCCAAGCCCCCCTTCACAGTACGCATCGAATACCTGCCGGAACCTGACAGCACCAGCAAGGAGATCAAACCATACGCGGTAGCTATCATCAACACTATCAAGGAGTTGCTGCCGCTGAACCCCCTCTATGCGGAAGAGCTGCGTATGTTCCTCGACCGCTTTGGCCCTGATGACCCCTCCCACCTGACCGACTTCGCCGCCAGCCTCACCACCTCCGACAAGTTCCAGCTACAGGCAGTGCTAGAGACCATCGAGCTGCTGCCACGCATGGAACGGGTACTGGATCTGCTGCACCGGGAGCTTGAGCTGGTGAAGGCCCAGGCCTCTATCCGTAAGACGGTTGAGGAGCGTATGGAGAAGCAGCAACGGGAATTCTTCCTGCGCGAACAGCTGAAAGCGATCCAGCAGGAGCTTGGTATAGAGAAGGACGACCGTACCGCTGAGCTTGACAAGTTCCGCGAGCGCCTGGCTAAACTGACCCTTACCGAGCAGGCCCAGTCGCGAATTGAGGAGGAGATGGAGAAATTAGCGGTACTCGAGCCCGGCTCCCCTGAATACTCGGTAACCCGCAACTACCTGGACTGGATCACCTTGCTGCCCTGGGGCGTCCACTCCGAGGACAAGCTCGACCTGCAGTACGCCCGTAAGGTGCTGGACAAGGACCACTACGGCCTTGAGGACGTCAAGGAGCGCATCCTGGAGTTCCTCGCCCTGGGTATTATGAAGGGTCAGATCGCCGGCTCCATCATCCTGCTGGTGGGGCCGCCCGGTGTGGGCAAGACTTCAATCGGCCACTCTATCGCCGAGGCCCTGGGGCGCAAGTTCTACCGCTTCTCTGTAGGCGGCATCCGCGACGAAGCGGAGATCAAAGGCCATCGCCGCACCTACATCGGCGCCATGCCCGGTAAGTTCATCCAGGCGATGAAGGACGCAGGCACCCAGAATCCGGTGATCATGCTCGACGAAATCGACAAGATCGGCGCCTCCTACCACGGCGACCCCGCTTCCGCCCTGCTGGAGGTGCTCGACCCGGAACAGAACAGTGACTTTCTCGACCACTACCTGGACCTGCGTTTTGACCTCTCCAAGGCGCTCTTCATCTGTACCGCCAATCAACTCGACACCATCCCACGCCCACTGCTGGACCGCATGGAGACCATCTCCCTCTCGGGTTACATCGCCAGTGAGAAGTTACAGATCGCACGTAAATTTCTGCTACCCCGACAGCTTGAACGGGCCGGCCTCAAGCGCAGTCATCTGAAACTCAACAGCGCCACGCTGAAGGCGATTATCGAGGGTTACGCCCGCGACGCCGGCGTGCGACGCCTGGAAAAGCAGATCGGCAAGATCGTGCGCAAGGCGGTGGTGAAGATCCTGGAGAAGGCGAAAAAACCGATCGAAGTGACCGTCGACGACCTCAAGGACTATCTAGGCGGCCCGGTCTTCCGTGACGAGCGTAATCTCAGCGGAGCCGGGGTAGTCACCGGCCTGGCCTGGACCGCCATGGGCGGCGCCACCCTCAGCGTCGAGGCGGCGGCTACTCACGA
>JASFJX010000360.1:0-4771 GCA_050119385.1 Candidatus Thiodiazotropha sp.
AGGATAAGAAGAAGCGTGAAAAGATGGATGGTGAGGGCGGCAATAAATTGGAACAGCAGCAGCGTGATAAAACTAAGCATCGTGAAGAGATGGAAGATAAGAAACACAATAATGTGAAAGAGAAGAGGGGGGCAGAAAGGAAGCGTAGCGAAGAGAAGGATGTGAAAAATGGAAAGAATAGAGAAGAGCAGAAGCATGCTGATACAAAGCATCAAAAAGAGATGGAAGGAGAGGGCCGCAAGAGCGGGAAAGAGCAGGAGCAGAATGGCGGTAAGCATGATATAGAGAAGGCAGGAGAAGGTAGCATGAAACCGGAAGTGAAGAAGCGAAAGAGCAGCAATAAAATGGAAGATGAGATACAGGAGAAACGTATGTATCACGATGAGCTGATGCGTGAATATCGGAAAGATTATGATGAGGTGGAGTGAGAGGCAGAAGCATCACTGGTCAATCACTTGGGTATATCCTGGCGATAGTGTCCGATAAATAGAACTGGGTTACATGGCCAGCCTTGCCTGGATGGCCAAGATTCTCTGTTTGTCGATGTGAGCGTGACATGTGCGCCCATTCTGCATACGTACTGATAAAAACCTATACAGGCTGGTAAATACCAGCCTGTCTTTTCAAAAATCATTATAGTAAAGGGTGGGGCAGGCCTGCTCTTGTTCGGTGTTGTCGATAGCAAATGAATGGCACGCTGTTCATATGTTCGATGAGCTATTGAGTCAATACGAATAATTAATGCCTATAGATGAGTGTAAGCCATAGAGAGTGGAGCGTCGTATCATTCATTGAGAACGGATGTTGTATCAAGATTTCCATAGTAAGTGATTTCTGGCATATTAAGGATGGATCTCATAATAATAACAGACCCGATATTATAGTAGACAAACGATGAGAACAGTTTATGAGCATACTCGCAACAATGTCTTAGTAATACCTCAATCCCTATTTGGGATGAAAGACATAAAAGTGTTGAGCCAAAACCGAGACTCGGCAATATGTTATAAGTGCCTTGAGCAGGACTTGATTGATATTGAGTTCTATACCAATATTTCTTGCTTTGTTTATATTGAAAGTGGGTACGAAGCGCTGACAAACAGCGCTAACGACACGATAGAGTTGCGCCCTGGATCGGCAGTGTTTCTTCCTCGTGGATTAAATCTTCACTCAGATTTCGTGAAAAGAACAGAGTTTCTTATGGCCTACCTGGTATTTTTTGATGATCAGGTTATCACCGATTATATGAGCAAAGCAAAAAAATTAGATAAGAGTAAAGGGAGTGCGCAAAGTTTTTATTATCTAAAAGAGGATTGTGGTGAGTTCAATAAATATTTTAGATCTATCCAGTATGGTATTAAAGATCCCGGTTATTTGAATATAAAACTTCAAGAGCTATTGCATTTAATTGCCTGGAAAGGTAATGAGATGGAGTTATTACGAATTCTTTTAAATATGAATAGGATGTCACCTAGGAGAAACCTTGTTCGTCTGCTGGAAAAGCAAGGTTTAATTGATCTTACCGTTAGCGATTTGGCGTATTTATCCGGAAGAAGCCTTTCAAGCCTCAATCGTGACTTTAAAGAGATCTATAGGGTGTCACCAAAAAAGTGGTTACAAGACAAAAGACTGTCTTATGCAAAAGAACTCCTTGATAGTAAAGGATTATCAGTTACAGAGGTCGCTTCTGAAGTGGGTTATAAAAACGTTTCTAACTTTATCAAGGCTTTTAAATTGAAATATGGACTAACACCCAAAAAAATAAAGCTGGCTAAATGAAGGAAAAGTGTCATGTTTGACAGACTTTAGGTAGTTTGAAGCTAGTTATTCAGTTAATGTTTACCTCCATGTTTAACATAGAGGTGCAGAAAATGAGTGTTAGAGTTACTCTTAATTGTCAGTTGAATACCCCTAAGAATCAGGAGCTTATTAGATTTCTAGAGGATAATCTATCTAACGTCAGAGGATTTAAAGGTAACTTGCAGGTTAGTGTGCTGTTTGATGAGAAAAACACAGAAATGCTCTTGGATGAGGAGTGGTTGACGGTTGATGACCATCAGGCCTATCTTAAGTTTATTGAACAAAATGGAATACTGGTCAAGCTAAGCTCTTTTCTCAAATCTCCACCGCAAATAAAGTATTATTATAAAAAGGAAATTTAATCAAGTGGATTGTAGTGGGCTGTCAAAAACAAGATGCGATAAACGTTGAAGTTATTATTTGTACGCTCATAAAATTGTGTGTGTCAGGTGATATGATATACAAGACGAGATGGCAGCCTATGAAATCCAGGTAGTACTTGATACAGTTTTCATTCGAGGTATATGGCCGGGTTAATAGTATCTTAACTGAATGATCTGAATTGTATTGTCTTGCCAAATGTCCTTTGAATCATAAGAACAAAACAGCTATTGCTCACAATGATGGGCATCAACACAACTTTCCTGCATGCGTGAGTGAGGTCGGAGGAGAGGGTAAGTGTTAATGGGACCCTAGTGATTTCAGATCGGCAATCATGGTTTAATAAGCTACGTCTGTCGTTTATGATAGTGGCAGAATAATGTATCAGATGATAGATAGAGTCAGGATAGAGAAAAGGTGACAAACGAGCCGCAACAATATCTCGCTTTGCAAGCCCAGCTCGATTTACAGCGTGGCATTCCCTATACACCCAATTGGTCCGCTGGTGCTGATTTCATCCAGCTAATTGTCGATGATTGCCTTGAAACCAGGCCAAAACAGATATTGGAGTGCAGCAGCGGGTTGACAACGCTGATGCTGGCACGATGCTGTCAAATCAATGGCGAGGGTCATGTGATTAGTCTCGAGGATGGACTGCTGTATGCCGATAACACGCGTGCCTATATCGATCATTATGATCTCGGCGACTATGCGTCGGTGGTCCATGCTCCACTGCAAGAGATGGTGGTGGATGGGCGGCACTATGCCTGGTATTCAACCGAAGACATTCCCGAAGCGGGGATCGATATGTTGGTTATCGATGGGCCTTCAGGTTTTATTCAAAAGTATTCGCGATATCCGGCGCTTCCCGTCTGTCGTCCATATTTAGCTGAACGCTGCAACATCTATCTTGATGATGCAGCGCGAGAGGATGAGCAAGCCATAGTGGCTATGTGGCAGAGACGTTACCCGGACCTTAAACAAGAGTATCATGAGACGTCACGGGGATGTTCCATCCTTTCTGTCTAGGGGCAACTGCAGCTCACGGTGCAGAGCAGAGCTGTTATGGCGGTAGTAAAGAAATGTATCCTCACCATACCGGGCAAGCCACTGATCCCGAAACGGGTCTCTAACGCGGAGGCCGCATCACCCTGGGTGCTTAGCGGATTGCCGGCACAGGGTACCTGCTTGGCGACCCCGGTTGGTTCTCAATCATTGCAGTCGTCAGAGTAACGACCTTATATGCCTTCTAGGATGTTAGTTCTTTATGTGATTGTGGTTGCGGACCAAACCTATTGGTGAGATCCAAAGCAGCGGCACATTCAACCTACAGGAATGTAGGGAGTGCTAAAATCCTGCCAGGATGAAGATTGGCCATGTGCCACTCCTCGATAGCGGGCTAGTTTTCAGAATAAAAAGAAAGTGTCGATGTTATTTACAGCTGACAGCTTAGAGTATGTCTATAAGATGAAGTAACAAGCAGAAAAATAAGAAAAAAAATATATTGGTATGGTTTGTGCTAAATAGGCTGGGGTATGTATCAGGTGGTCAGTTTTATTGATTATCCTGGTGGTTTTATACTTGTGTACTAAATCTGGGGTTTTTAATGTATAAGAAAATTTTCATACCATTATTGTTTTCCGCGTTATTAACAGCATTTGCTCCCGTCCATGCGGTTTTTATTGGTGACGACTACGGAAATCTCTTCGATGTCGATGTTTCAACAAATGCCTCTACGCTTTTGGGTAATAGCGGAGTTGGAGCAATGTATGATATTGCGCTGGATCCAACTTCAGGCATTCTGTATGGCGTTTCAGGTAGTGGCTTCTTGTATTCTATTGACCAAGCGAATGGTGCTGCGAGCAATGTCGGTTGGACCGGGGCTTTTATCAATGGGCTGACCTTCAGTGATTCAGGAACACTTTTCGGATCAGGTGCGAATGGTTTATTCACGCTCGATCTGGGGACGGGTAATGCCAGCTTGGTTGGTTTGACTGGCTTCAACTCTTCCGGTGACCTTGCATTTGATACAAGTGGTAATCTCTATATGTCCGCTAGTGGTTCTGGTGATGATAGTCTGGTCTCTCTTGACACCACGACGGGAGCGGGAAGTTTGATTGGTAGCATTGGTTATGACGATGTCTACGGTCTGAACTACAGTGACTCGATCTTATATGGCTTTACCGAGTATGGACAGACACTCTCGATCGATACTGTCACAGGATCAGGAACACTGATCGCAACAAATCACATTAGTGCTTTCGGCGCTGATGGTGCCGGTGGTGTTGCCTCCGTCCCTGAGCCTTCTACCATGGTTCTTCTCGGAGTTGGCCTTGTTGGATTGGGGTTTTCTCGAAGAAAGGCTAGCTAAACAATACATATCCTGATATGAAACGCCCGGCGATGCATGCCGGGCGTTTTTTATACTCAGTCATAGAATGGTCGAGCGTAAGGCTAGTTTGCATTGATGCGTGATTAGTTCGATTTGGTCAAACCATTCTCAAGGACCATGCTATCCAACAAATCGATGAACTTCTGCTGATAACGACGCAGATACTTGTCCTTGTGGTAGGCCACCCAGGTGGTCTCC
>JASFJX010000361.1:0-4760 GCA_050119385.1 Candidatus Thiodiazotropha sp.
GCCTCCGAGTCAGGGGATCTGGCCGGTGTGCTGGCCTACACCGAGGATAAGGTGGTCTCCACCGATTTCCGCGGTTGCGGTAACCCTTCTATCTTCGATGCGGGCGCAGGCATCATGCTGGATTCCACCTTCGTCAAAGTGGTTTCCTGGTATGACAACGAATATGGCTATACCTGCAATATGCTGCGTATGGTTGAGCACGTTGCGAAATAATGCTCATTAGCATGGGGCGGGTTAAACCCGCCCCATGTTTTAATGGGATGAATTTTGAATCATGGTTTTTTATTCTGGCCAAATCTTTCGAACCAGGGTGTCAAGAATCCATCATTCAAAATTCACACTACACAATTAGAATCGACGAAGGAGTTCGTAATGTCTTTCATCAAATTGACCGACCTCGACCTCGCCGGCAAGCGTGTCTTGATTCGTGCTGATCTCAATGTTCCCGTCAAAGACGGTAAAGTAACTTCTGATGCCCGTATTACTGCCTCCATGCCCACCATTGAGCACTGTGTCAATGCGGGTGCCAAGGTACAGGTCATGTCTCACCGTGGTCGTCCCACAGAGGGTGAGGTAGATGCGGAGAACTCCATGCAGCCCATTGCGGATGACATGTCTGCCAAGTTGGGTAAGGATGTTCGTTTGATCGAGGACTATCTGGAGAGTGCGCCGCAAGTGGCGGATGGTGAAGTGGTGTTGTTCGAGAATGTACGCTTCAATGCCGGAGAGAAGAAAGACAACGAGGATTTGGCGAAAAAGTACGCCTCCCTGTGTGATGTGTTCGTCATGGATGCCTTCGGAACCGCCCACCGGGCTCAGGCCTCCACCCATGGTGCGGGTAAATTTGCCCCCGTCGCCTGCGCCGGCCTGTTGCTTGCCGATGAGCTGGATAATCTTGCCAAGGCGCTGGCCGATCCCGCCCGGCCGATGGTGGCGATCGTCGGGGGTTCCAAGGTTTCCACCAAGCTTACCGTGCTCGAGGCCTTGTCGGAGAAGGTGGATCAACTTGTTGTGGGTGGCGGTATTGCCAATACCTTCCTCAAGGCCACCGGGCACAATGTGGGAAAATCCCTGTGCGAGGATGATCTGGTAGCCACCGCACAGGCATTGATCGAAAAAATGAAGGCTCGGGGCGCTAACATACCGATTGCCACCGATGTGGTGGTTGGTAAGAATTTCGCAGAAGATGAGCCTGCTGTATTGAAATCGGCCGCAGATGTTGCTGACGATGAGATGATTTTCGATATCGGGCCGCAGAGTGCCAGTGTGTTGGCAGATATCGTCAAGCAGGCTGGTACCATCGTCTGGAACGGCCCGGTTGGGGTTTTCGAATTCGATCAGTTTGGCGAAGGCACCAGGACCCTATCCATGGCCATAGCCAACTCGGACGGCTTCTCCCTCGCCGGTGGAGGCGACACTATTGCCGCCATTCAAAAGTACGACATTTATGACAAGGTTTCCTATATCTCTACTGCGGGCGGTGCCTTTCTTGAATATCTTGAAGGCAAGACCCTGCCTGCGGTGGCTATGCTTGAGGCCCGCGCGGCTGAATGAGCTATAGGGTTAATTGATAACGGTTGAAGCTGCTGCTCAATCGGTTTTTTCATGCATTGAGCATGTAGCTGGAATTTTATGCCAAGACGAACAAAAATAGTTGCAACCCTGGGGCCGGCGACGGATGATCCCAAGGTCCTTGATAAAATCATCCATGCCGGGGTGGACGTGGTTCGCCTCAATCTTTCCCATGATCATCATGAATCACAACGCAAGCGGGCTGACAGGATTCGCAACCGAGCGCGCGCTTGTGGTCGACAGATCGGCGTCTTGGCCGATCTGCAAGGACCGAAGATCCGAGTGGGCCGCTTCAAGCAAGGGGCAATTACTCTGACTGAGGACGATTTATTCATCCTCGATGCCGACTGTGCGCAGGATGCAGGTGATCAACAGCGGGTCGGGTTGACCTACCCTGAGCTGGTAAAGGATGTTACCCGTGGCGACACCCTGTTACTGGATGATGGCGCGATCGTGCTCTGGGTCTCAGAGGTCGAAGACAACGAGGTACGCTGCAAGGTGGTTGTCGGTGGCAAGCTATCCAACAACAAGGGTATCAACAAGCAGGGGGGTGGACTATCCGCGCCCGCTTTGACCGACAAGGACAGGAGTGATATCAAATTTGCGGCCGAAATCGATGTCGATTATCTTGCGGTCTCCTTTGTGCGCAATAGAGATGATGTGATGGAGGCGCGCCGTCTCTTGGAAGAGGCGGGCGGCAGTGGTGGCATTATCGCCAAGATCGAGCGCGCTGAGTCACTGGAAAGCATTGAAGAGATTATTAAGGCCTCCGACGCCATTATGGTTGCTCGTGGTGACTTGGGCGTTGAGATCGGCGATGCGGAGCTGCCTGCGGTACAGAAGGAGATAATCAAGATTGCGCGGGAGATGAACTGCGTGGTTATCACAGCGACCCAGATGATGCAGTCGATGATCGAAAGCCCTATACCCACTCGAGCTGAGGTGTTCGATGTGGCCAATGCCGTGCTAGATGGCACCGATGCGGTGATGCTTTCAGCCGAAACCTCTGTAGGCAGGTTTCCCCACAAGGTCATCGAGGCCATGGACCGGGTCTGTTTCGAGGCGGAAAAACATCAATCCGCAAGGCGTTCTCATCATAGGATCGACACTGTGTTTGGCCGTGTCGACGAAGCGATCGCCATGGCCACTATGTATACGGCCAATCATCTGGGCGTGAAAGGTATCGCTGCGCTGACTGAGTCGGGCTCCACTGTAAAATGGATGTCACGCATCAGTTCCGATATCCCAATATATGCTTTAACACGCCATGTGCGTACAAGGCGTAAGGTAACGCTCTATCGCGGGGTCTACCCTGTGAGTTTCGATGTCGCCAGTACAAACGTCGATAAGGTCAACGAAGAGGTAATCGATGAACTGTTGCGACGCGGTGAAGTGAGAGAGAGTGACTTAGTGATCATCACCAAGGGGGATCGCTCCGGGGTGGAGGGGCAAACCAATATTATGAAAGTGATGCGTGTTGGTGAACATGTACTCACTGAAGATTCGGAATAGGGGTGACACCGTCTTATGAGGTCACCAACAGTTGAAATGACAATAGACACAAAACCAAGGAGGCTATCATGGCTCTGATATCCCTGCGCCAACTTCTCGATCATGCCGCGGAAAACGGCTACGGTCTGCCGGCGTTCAATGTTAATAATATGGAACAGGTACATGCCATCATGCAGGCTGCGGATGCAGTTAAAAGTCCTGTTATTCTGCAGGGTTCCGCCGGAGCTCGCTCCTATGCGGGAGAACCTTTCCTGCGCCACCTGATCATTGCTGCCACAGAGATGTATCCGCACATCCCGGTTTGCATGCACCAGGATCATGGTACTTCACCCTCAGTTTGCCTGCGTTCCATTCAATCGGGCTTTTCTTCTGTCATGATGGATGGCTCATTGATGACCGACGGTAAGACCCCATCATCCTATGATTACAACGTGGATGTGACCAAGACCGTGGTCGAGATGGCCCACGCTGGCGGCGTCTCCGTAGAGGGTGAGTTGGGTTGCCTGGGGTCCCTGGAAACCGGTCAGGCCGGTGAAGAGGATGGCGTGGGTGCCGAGGGTACCTTGGATCACAGTCAGTTGTTGACCGATCCCGATGAAGCGGCCGATTTCGTCAAGAAGACAGGTGTGGACGCCCTGGCTATCGCCATCGGTACCTCCCATGGTGCCTACAAATTCACCCGACCACCTACAGGTGACATCCTGGCTATCGATCGGGTGAAGGAGATCCATGCACGCATTCCGGATACCCATCTGGTAATGCACGGTTCTTCATCCGTGCCCCAGGACTGGCTTGCGATCATCAATGAATACGGTGGTGATATGGGTGAGACCTACGGTGTACCGGTTGAGGAGGTTGTAGAAGGCATCAAGCACGGTGTGCGCAAGGTCAATATCGATACCGATCTGCGTATGGCATCCACCGGTTCGATTCGAAAGCACCTGCACGACAACAAGTCCAATTTCGATCCGCGCAAATTTCTCAAAGAGGCGACCAAGGGGATGTCGGATATCTGTAAGGCCCGCTACGAAGCCTTCGGGTCGGCCGGCATGGCGGATAAGATCACGCCGATCTCTCTGGAAGGCATGCAAAAACGTTATGAGAGCGGTGAACTCGATCCCAAGGTCAATTGATCCGGTCAAGGATGTGCTGAAAAAGGGGGGTGAAAGCCCCCTTTTTCCATGCCGTTGATATTCTCTTACCTTATTCCTGTATCAAGCCTTCCTTCTGCAATGCTTTTTTTAGTTGGTTGGGATTGAAGCCAATAAACTTCTTATCTCCTATAGCGATCAGTGGTACGCTTTGTCCACCGATTTCAAAAAATTGCTTCTGCATTTTCCCTGGCTTACCGACATTGAAGTCCAGGAAAGGAACCTTATTCTTCTTCAGCCACCGCTTTAGATGTTGGCAATGAGGACATCTCAGTGTGGTATAGATGACCACCCGAGTGGTTTTAATATTGATTGCTGACATACCAGACATAGCTTCAACCGACAATTCCTGAACCAATTGATTCATCCTTAATCACAATCAAGCAACACACAGCTACCCGTATCATTCTAATGAAGCGGCAAGATGACAGAAAAATTTATGCCCAGAGCGAAATTAGTTTTCAGCAACCCCCGAGCTACTCTTCTCGCCAATCACCGGTCAGGCGTTTTTCTGCTTCTTGGTAT
>JASFJX010000362.1:0-4743 GCA_050119385.1 Candidatus Thiodiazotropha sp.
CTTGGTTTACAATCAGAGTGGTGCCAAGTGCAAGCACAAAAATGGGTACAATTCGCATCCTTTGGATCTTCCTGGATTATCACATTAATCCTGATTCACTCTCTGTCTTACTCGTCCTAATGTCGAGGCCAGAGAATGGATAAACTGAAGACTAGTTTGCTTAAACTAACGACCTGTGTCAGCCGGGTTTACCTGTTTTTACAAGCGCTACCTGTGTGCGCAAATGAAGTATAGATGCCTATGCCAGACGAATCCTGATGTGGACGACCTCTTTGCTTTAGAAGCTTTAGCTCTTCACGCACAACTTATGCCATCTAAAAATTAAGCTGTATGGCGTAAATGAAGCTCATCACTGTAGAGGTAAGGTGAAACACTGAGAAAACGCTGGAAAAAGCTTTGGAGAAAAGAGGAAATCCACTCATCAGAAGCCACATACCCAGACATACCTTTTCCAGTATTATGCTAAGTATGGGTAATCCGCTAGGTTACTCAGCAGCCACAAGCATGCCTCGTAACCTCGCCGATAGAGTGATGTACCCTAAGGAAAGGAACTCCTATTGGGTTTCTTTCATCAGCAGGAACTTACCGCTTTGCGGGTGAGCTCTTGTATCAGGAATCAACAAGGTATCCAGATAGTAACCCCTCATCGTGGCCCCATCCCTACCCACTTTCGCTGACATCACAGTACCCGCTGTACTCGCTTTCATCAGGCGACCAAAGAAGATCCCAGTCAAGTCAAAGGGAGTTGGTGGTCCAGACATTCCAAGAAACTGAACGTTACCGACGAATAATCGTCCATCTTTACTCGCCACCTGTACGTCAGTGATCTGGATGACCATCTCCACTTCAATAAACGGCAACAATGGATTTTCATTATTAGCGACAGTTGTCTGTCCTACCCAGCGGCCACAAAGATCATCGATGCAGTTCGCACTAACAGATGACATTTGAATCATGAACAGACAAACAACCAAGAATGCATCAAAAAACTTCCTCATTGTTTCACTCCTTATTCCTTCCTTAAGGCGAAATTTTTTCCGGCAACGCGAGATCGTGCCGGGACCATTCGACGGTGCCTGATTGGGCCCCTTATCAATTGGCGGAGAGGGAGGGATTCGAACCCTCGGACCCCCTAAGGGATCACCTGATTTCGAGTCAGGCCCGTTCGGCCACTCCGGCACCTCTCCTAATCTAGTGTTGTGTAACGTATAAATGGCACTTACTAACCGTCAGCATGTCGTATCAGACTGAGCTTTGCTAGGCATTTAAAGGTCTATAAAGACAGTTAATTGTTTAAAATCAATGCCTAAGCTGTTTAAATAGGATGACAATTAATAACATGCATATTAACAACTACCCCATTCTATACTAAATAGGCCAGAGTTAAGTACTTAGAGTCCCATTCCGAGTCCGCTTGTAGGACTATATTTGCAAATTATAGAATCAATGTTCATTCTGGTAGTCAGAATAAAAATATAATATCCTGCCATTGAGATAGATGTTGTTTATAGTACGTAACCTGCTGGCCCTTCTCTGTCTGATTGCCCTTGCTTCGTCCTTGGGCAGCTGCAGTATTCCACCTCCTCTAGTTGAACGGATCAAGGCTTCCGGGGAAATCAAAGTCGCCACCCGGAACAGCGGTACGACCCTTTATCAAGACTCTGAAGGTTTGACCGGATTCGAGTATGAACTGGTGCAACTCTTTGCTCAGGAACTGGGGATCAAGGCCCACTTCATTATTCCCAACCACTTCGACGACCTGCTACCCAGCGTAATCAATGGCGATGCCCACCTGGCCGCCGCCGGGTTGACCGTCACCCCGGAACGGGAAGCTCAAATCCGTTTCGGCCCCTCCTATCAGGAGATTACACAACAGGTGATCTATCGCGCCGGCAAAAAACGTCCGCGAAAAGTAGAAGACTTGATCGGCAAGAACCTACATGTCCTCGCCGGTAGCAGTCACGAGGAGGAGCTGCTTCGATTAAAGAAGATCCACCCGGAATTGAAATGGATCAGCCATAGCGATCTGGAGAGCGCCGAGCTGATGCAGATGGTGCAGGACAAAAAAATCGACTTCACGATTGCAGACTCCAACGAATTCGCCGTTACCCGTCGTTTCATGCACTACCTCAAAATCGGTTTCGATCTAACCGAACCGCAACCCCTGGCTTGGGCGATGGCCCATGCAGAGGATGACAGCCTGTTTCAAGCAATGGAGGCGTTTTTCGATCGCATTCGCGAAGATGGTACCTTGGCTCAACTCATAGAGCGCCACTATGGGCATATCGGCCGACTCAACTTTGTTGAACTACGTACCTTTCTCAAGCACATGAAAAATCGACTGCCAAAATACCGGGCCTACTTTGAGGAAGCGGCAAAGGAGACCGGTATCGATTGGCGCATGCTGGCCGCCATCGGTTACCAGGAGTCACATTGGAATCCAAAGGCAAAATCACCTACTGGTGTTAGGGGCATCATGATGCTTACCCTGACTACAGCCAAGCAGATGAAGATTAAAAGCCGACTCGACCCTAAACAGAGCATCATCGGCGGAGCGAAATATCTACGCTATATCGAAAACATGTTACCTGAACGGATCAAGGAGCCTGACCGCTTGTGGCTAACCCTGGCAGGTTATAATGTCGGCTTCGGTCACCTCGAAGATGCACGCATTCTTACCGAACACCTGAAAGACGATCCCGACAAGTGGGCCGATGTAAAGAAACATCTGCCGAAACTGAGTCTCAAAAAGTGGTACACCAGTCTTAAACGGGGCTATGCTCGCGGCAAAGAACCGGTCAAATACGTGGACAATATCCGCGCCTACTACGAGCTGCTGAATTGGCAACTACGGCAGATGGAACTGGCAAATCAGGAGGAACCGATTCCACCCCACGCCCTCTCCATTAATCCAGAGGCACTATAGCCAATCGGACAGTTGCACACCGAACCCAAGACGGTGACTCTTGGCGTTGTAGTCGACCATGCTTTCACCATAGCCGTTGAAGTACTGCAGGTAGCCGCGAAATCGCCTGTATATGGGAAAACTCCAATCAAGCTGCATCGTGTCACGATTTTCATCGTCGAAAAGATTCCGCAGCATCAGACTGAAGGTTTGATTTTCTCTCTTGTAGATGCCCCGCAGTTCATAATTGCCAAGAAAATCATCAATGTCCGGGTTGTCATCGTTATCCTCAGGTATGCGATACCAGGGTTTAACGCCCAGCAGGAAATTATCTTTCTCGAAGATTAAGTTGGCGTATGCACGATTCCAACTGCGCGACAAATAGCCCCCTTGGCCGTTGGACTGATGGACCACTCCATACTGCTGCAACGCGTTTCTCCAACCAAACAGCGACCAGTCGGTAGGTATCGCCAGAAACAATTCAGGCTCATGTACCGTTTCGCGAAAGGGGGATGAGATATCTCGGTTGAAGGCCTGCCAAAATGAAAGATTGGTATAGGCGGCATAGATATCTGCGTGGGTATTGAACAGAGACTCAACCACCGGCACCTTGAAACTGAGTTGAAACTTTATCTCCACACGATCGAATGCGGAGGGCGGTGTATTGTAGACCTCGTAGTTCGGGCTGTCGTTGTAGGAGGCCAACAATACATAGTTCAGTTTATGCGGGGAAAGCACAAAGGGGTTGGAGCGGGTCTTCTTCTCCTCATGGATTCTTTTTTTCACCAGTGAAACACTATTCTCCGTGACTGGAGGCAAGGCTTCTTTTCCACTGACAGCGGGTTCAGCGAGTGGGTCAGGGCGACTCAAGCAGCGCTGTTTCAACTCCTTGATAGGCATCTCCTGATCCGCACTCTGCAGCTGTTCCCAGATACATCGCTCGTAAGCATCCAATGGATCGGCTAATACCAGGCAGGGCTTTAGACTTAGCCATAGCAACATCATAGAGATGAGCATTCGAAGGCTGGATTTCATGGGTTACTACTCCCGTTTTTTTGCTCTATTCGCTTGCGACGAAAAAAAGTTTTGAGCAGTTCAGTAGCCTGCTGTTGCAACACGCCACCTTTCACTGCGACATAATGATTGAATCTTTCATCCGTCGGCAGCAGGTCGAAAACACTGCCGGCCGCCCCGCCTTTGGGGTCGTCGGCAGCGTAAACCACCCGTGCCACCCTGGCATGCACGATGGCACCGGCGCACATTGGACAGGGTTCCAGAGTAACGTAGAGTGTGGTCTGTGGCAGACGATAGTTGCCGACCCTCGATGCGGCGTCCCGCAACGCAACTATCTCGGCATGGGCAGTCGGGTCCTTCTGCCCGATGGGTTGATTCCATCCCTCACCGATAATTTTACCGCCCAAGACAACAACGGCACCTACCGGCACCTCACCCTGGGATTCGGCCCGTTGCGCCAGCAGTAATGCCTGCTGCATGAATTGTTGATCCTTGAGGTCCACCCCATCAGCTGCCATCGGCCCAACCTCTAGTTAACTATCCTTCCCTACCCCCACTCGTCTGTAAGGAAAGTAAACCGGTTTCTATTGGCACCCGGTTCTTGGCGGCTACAAGTAACAATCCCATGAAATATACCATTCGTATCAGATCTACAACCTACACATTATGGAGCAGACTTAGGACGATAGCCAGAAGTGGCCAGGATTGAAATTCCTAGCTAATGACTCATCGCGTATCCCTATAGAATCATTGGAGCCGCTCATTTTGTTCAACCTTTTCCTGTACGGGATGTGTTCTCTTGCATGAATAAGGACCCCTTAGTA
>JASFJX010000363.1:0-4731 GCA_050119385.1 Candidatus Thiodiazotropha sp.
TCTACACTCAGAATATCAGTCCGTACATTTCTGCCAACACGGCTATCCGTCTGCGAAGCTCGCCAGATATGGGCGGAAGCGATACAGTCTGGTTCGACAATATACAGATAGAGTGTAGCAATCCTTGAAATGATTATGTCATTTCAGCGAATAAGCCAAATGGTTTTATATTTAAAAAAACGACTAATTAAATATTGTTTAGTGTGCATATTAAGTGAGTTGTACAATAGAAAAATATTATTAATAAATATTTTTAATCCGCCTTTCCTGTTTGGTTATTAACGAAATAGAGTCTGTATGAGCGATAAAGAATTTCTCTTTAGAGCCGATATAAAAGTCAATATAAAAACCAAATATTTGGCAACATGGAACTTATTCAAAAAACACTGTCTCGACTAGGTTATATATGGTCTGTCTCCCGTTATGAGGGGACAGAGTTGGCGCAGTATGCCGAGTCTCTGGTTTTTGTCGATGTCAAAAAAGGACTCACTACCCTGGGTTTGGTTTCCTGTTTTTTGTTGAGCGCTTCGGCTCTGGTCTATGCGCTGCTTGGATTTGATCATATCTATATATATTCATGCGCTGTTCTGGCCATTCTTTCATTGCATGTAACCGTATCGGTACGGGTTATACATGAGACAACCATCCTGTACCTATTGGGGATTATGCTATTGGTTGTTAATGGCATGGCCTTTGTGTTACTGGCCCATCATTCGGCTGGTTTTAATTCTGCCCTGTTTGCCAGTGTAGTGTTACTGTTTCTGGTTATGCCTTTGGTGCCTTGGGGAATGCGTGAGGCAATGCTGATCGTTCTGCTGGTCTATCTTTTGTTTACCATCTCCACCTTGAGTGTCGAAGGGCGTTTTCAAAAGGAGACCCTCCTGATGCTGCAGTTTGCCATGTTAAGCGCGAGCCTGACGACACTGACAGTGATCGGACGTAGTGTTTTTATACGAAAAGGCGATATCAAGTCACGATTTGAACTGGAAAAGGCCCATAGCAGAATGGAGCAGCTTTCTCTGAAAGATCCTCTGACCGGCGCATGGAATCGGCGCTTTTTAGATCAGAAATTCACCCAGATCCGCTCCAGTTACAGTTGCAATAAGATGCATCTTGCACTGATCGATGTGGATAATTTTAAACAGTTAAATGACAGTCACGGCCATGGCTATGGTGATTTGGTTCTGCGTCGGTTAGTTGCGAGCTACTGTGCATTGCTTTCTGAAAACGAGCATATGATAAGAATGGGAGGCGACGAGTTTCTACTCATATTGTCATCAGATGCCCCGACTGACATGATTCAACAAGGCATGACGGCATTGCGCACCGATGCTCAGTTGTTTCCGGGAAGTTATGAACACCAAGTCAATGTGAGTGTGGGACTCGTATCAATCGATGTGGATTCCGACCTTACATTGGATGAGGTTTTTCGAGAAGCCGATAAAGCGCTCTATAGGGCTAAGGAAAACAAAGAAAGCACAGTCAATATCCATAACCGTGTGATCAGAATTAATTAGGCAGGGATGATGTTTCTCAGCAGAAAACGCACCAACAAATACGCGGCATTGAGGCTTCAGCTGAATAAAGTCGGCCCTATCGGTATGGATATAGGGATTAATGCGATTCACCTATGCCAATTACAGTGGTTGGAGGAAAAACGTTATGCTGTCATCGCAAAGGCTTCCATACACTTTGAGGAAACACGCAAGGAGATTCTGGCCAGCCCAAAGAAATTCAAAAAACTACTTACCCAAGGCATGAAAAATAATGGGTTTACCGGTAAAAGGATTGTGACTGTAATGCCTGCCAATGAACTCAAGATAATGCCTGTCACCTATAAGGGCAAATCCAGCGATATGGAAAAGGAGATCATTAAAGTGCTCAGTGGCAGGATGGCTGGCAACATGAATGATTACATTATCGATTATATGCCGGTACGTTCTAATTCTGATGATGAGGAAAATCTGGCATTGGTGGCTATTGCCAATCGAGAAGATGTTATCAACTACCTGGAAGTTATTACCCAGGCAGGCTTTGATGTGGATGCGCTCGATGTAGGACCTGCTGCCATAAGGCGTTTGATTTGCACACTCTATGCCGAAGATGATATCGAGACGGTTCTCGTGATCAATACCGGCCAGGACAAAAGCTTCTTAACGATTATTTCCGGACGCAGACTGCTGTTTGATCAAGAGGTTAGCTTTGGTGAGGCGCTGCTGTTGGAAAACCTCTCGAAAACATTGGAATTACCAGGGAGTGTTTGCCGAGAGCTGCTCTTCCGCTACGGTTTAGAAATAGATCCGGAAAAACCGATGCAGTCAGATATGGATTCAGACAGCGAAATACCACACACCTTGTTAGAGGTTCTTAAGCCGGCCTTTATTAAACTGGTTGATGAGATAAAACGTATTTTGACTTTTACTGCTTCGCAGACTCATGGTTTGCCGATAAGCCGGTTTTGTCTATTGGGAAGTGTCGCCAGATGGCCCGGAGCGGAGTCCCTGCTGCGCGAGTTGATCGATATTCCGTTTTCTACTCATCAATGCGAACTGGCGGACTCTTTTGTCGACCTGACGGTAGAGGAAGAAAGCTGGGCTTCGAATATACCGGACCTGGCTGTTGCAACGGGTCTTGCTTTAAGAGGCTTGGATGATCATGAGTGAAATTGATCTGATTCCGGCATTTTATCGTAAGCGCGTATTGTTCACCAAGTGGGTGAAGCAGGCATTATCAGCGCTCACGGCGATAACCGTGGTTATTGTTTCGGTAACGTTGGTGTTACATGCTTACACGGAAGATATCGAACTGGAATTGAAGGAGTTGCAGGCGCAAAAAATGATCTCAACCCAGCAACGCAATGAGTTGGAAAAACTAAACACTCGCAAGAAGGCACTGACTCAGCAACTGGATCTATTGGCGGGTTTGCGTAGCGGATTGGCGGTTGAGCAGCTATTTGTAACTGTCGACAAGGCGTTATCGAAGGACGATGTTTGGCTTACCAACTGGAGATTCCGCCGTGCAGGTACCGTGGTTGAGAAAGACCCAAAAACAGTAAACATGGGTTACTTTATTGTAATCCCCAATGATGAACACCCGCAACAAGAAGAGGCCTGGAAGATAGAGACTAACATGAAGATTCAGGGCCAGGCCCTGGATCATTCGGCATTGTCTGAATTTGTTTCTAATCTAGTTAAACAACCGGAAATACAGACTGTACGCGTTGTAAGGACCGATCAGATCAGTTTACAAGGCCATAAGCTTGTCAACTTTAGTCTGGACATCATTATATCGTCCGGTTAGGTGAAATGGAGATGAAGGATTTTCTGCAAACTTCGGAACCAAGAACGCTGGGCATGATGCTGGTAGCGGTTGTGCTGCTCGCCAGCGCCGTTCTGATTACCTATCTGCTTTGGCCTCAGATAAAGGCTTTCAATGCGATTAATGATAGTCAAAATATCATGCTCAATACTGTTAACAGCAGCGAGGGTCTTGAGCAGCAAATCATGAAGGTAAAGGCTGAAGTGGATTCACTGATGCACCAATTACACGGAGATATGGCAAGGCTGCCTGACAAGCAGTTGGAGTCATACATCATTGGCCGCTTACAGAAGATCTCTTGGGAAACAGATGTTGAGCTGATTAGTGTCATGCCCGATGTTGGTCAGCGTGTGCAGATGTTTAGGGAGAGTTTGTTCGAAGTAGAGATCAATGCCGGATATTTTGATTTTTTCAGATGGCTGCAGGCCATTGGGAATGAGCTGGGGTTTATCGTTGTAAAAAAATATGAAATCCATCTCATGGATAAAGAGTTACATGATCCAAAGTTGAAGATTGTATTGACCATGGTTTCATATCGGAGGGTGGAGTCATGAGGTGGCTGAGTGTTGTCATGGGTTTTTGTGCTTTGCTGATATTAGCATTACCATGCTATATTTTTGCTGAGCAAACGAATAGATTACTGTCGCACAATCCATTTAGCAAGCCATCGATACTAGCAACACCCAAAAACGTTGTAACAACAGAACAAACTGTGCAAGAGGAGAGTCCTTTGGTAATCACAGCTATATTGGTTTCCGATGATATGCCTCTCGTGATTGCAGCGGGTGAGCTGTTGACATTAGGCGAAACTGTAAGTGGTTACCGATTGATTTCTGTTGTTGAGGGAAAAGCCACATTCAAAAAGAATGGTAACACCTATGCGTTTTCACTGCTTGACAGCGGAGTAGAAATAGAAGAATGAACAGACCAAAACAAAAAATACACTTTTTTTCCCTCTATGCAATGATGTTCATATTTTTCATGCTGCTTGTCTGCGGCTCATTGCAGGCTAAAGAAAACAGAGTGACGATATCACTGCAAAATGTTGAGATTCATGAAGTCATGAAGATGCTTTCCAAACAGCAACGCTTGAACATTTTTGTGTCCGATGGGATAGAGGGCAGTGTTTCGATCAATATCTATGATATGGATGTCGTCGATGCATTAAAAGCCATAAGTGAGGCAGCTGGCTATGCAGTGGAGAGCCGTGACGGAAACTATTTCATTGTGGAACGCGATGAGGTGGGGCAGTACAATAATTCCAGCCTGACACAGATGAGGTCCTTCAAAATACAGTATACCGAGCCGACAAAGGTTGAGAGCATACTCAAAACCTATCTCTCCAATTATGGCAAAATTACTAGCCTGACTGACAGAAGAATATTGAGTGTGGAGGATAAGCCGGCATTCATT
>JASFJX010000364.1:0-4716 GCA_050119385.1 Candidatus Thiodiazotropha sp.
TAAAGGTTTCGGTGCGATCGACCTGCAGGTTCAGTGTCGGTTGCCAGTAAGCGTTCCGCGCCGATTCGAGGGTTTGCTCCTGGGCATTGATACGGGCGTTGAACTGTTGCAATTCGGGTGCGGAGGCAAATGCATCCTGCACGACGAAGTCACGCAACAGGCGGAAGCTTGCCGGATTGTCGATCAGTTCAAAGAGCCGCTGCTGGCTCGTTATGAGAACCGGTTCATCGAGGCCGACTTTCACGGTGTTGACCAGGTTCTCGAGCGGCCGGTGCAATAGCGCATTCAGAGCGATCTCAGCCACGCGCGTTTGTGCCTGCGCCTCGACGACGGTACGCTGGGCATTGGCAATCTCGCTTTCCCAGCGGTAGACCTCGCTAGGTCCGGCGGTGCCGATGCGGCGTCGTGTCTTTGCCAGTTCCAGGTTTGAGCGCGACAGCCGCAGGTTGTCCTTCTGGACACGCTCATTGGTCTTGGCTCGCAGCACGTCAAGGTAGGTTTGGGTCGTTTCGAGCACGATGTCGAGGCGTACCTGTGCATACTCACTCTCACGTGCGGCCTGCAGTTGTTTCTGCACCTCGAGATTGGCCCAGGTTGATTCTGAGTATAGGGTCTGATCGAGCGTGATCGAGCCACTGGCGGTGCGCTCGGCGCGGCCAGGAAACGCGGCAGCGTCGTCCTCCTCGATTTTTGTACCGCGGCCGCTGAGTCCAATTTGGGGAAGTAGGGCGGATCGCGCCTGGCGGATGTTCTCTTTGCCGGCAGCCACATTTGACTGCGCAATGCGCAGTTCGAGGTTGAGTTCCAATGCCTCACGCACTGCGTTCGCGAGCGTGAGCGGTAGTCCGGTCGCTTCCGGTTCCTCGTATAGTAGTTCGGCACGGGTCAGCAATTTCCACTTGGGAGAGAAACCGATAGCCCGTGCAGTACGCATGTTGAGCGTCAACCCTCCCGCACGTGCGAATGCAACCGGCAGCGTTGCGGCCGGCTCACCGAGCAGGATGCGCCTGACGTTGAGGGCAACGCGGCGTGCCAGCCTGTCCATCTGTACCGCCGGTGCGATGCCGACCAACAAGCCGCGTTTCACGTCGGTTCTACCTTCGAAGGCGAAACTCGGCAGGCGACGTTCGATGAGGCCGGCGACTATGCGTTGGTACTCGAACGGTGACAAGGCAGGCAGCGGACCTACATAAACCGCCTGTGTATCATTTGGGATGGATGCCAAAATGGGGGTTGCATCTTCCGCTCCGTTCACTGGTGTGATAGTGATATCGAGATCCTGGGCCACACGGATCACTTCATCCTGGATGCCGGGGATTGATTCAGCAATTGCGCCATCGACCAGGAGCGCCAGTCGCGTGAACGGCACGACCTTTCGGAATTCAGCGAGATCACGGCTGATGTCCACATCCAGGCTGACATAGCTCAGGTTATGTTTGCCACTGGCGCCTGCTTTATAGGGTAGGTCCTGAATCCCATGGTTTGAGATGAACGGGGCTACCGTTGGCTTGGGTAGGCTGACGCGTTGTGCGGCGATATGGGATCCGAGTGCACCGAGGGTGACGACGATGTCGGTGCGCGGATCGGTCAGGACTTTATCCAGGGTGGCGCGAACGCCGGCGAGCGTGCGGTCTGCGTCAAGTTGGAGATCCGCTGGGGCCTGGAGGTCAAATTCGCCGCGATTGACTGCCTGCATCTCCTCCAGGAACAGAGTGCGCACCGAAGTCACGCGCTCCGATGATCCATCCGCGACAATGGCGACATTCACCACTGGCAGTTGGCGTGCGGCCTGTACCGCGGCCGGTAGAGTAAGCATAATCGCCAGAATGAGTGTAACAATCCGCGCTGTCATGTTCTCTCCCTGTCCCGTGGCACATTGAAACACTTAGCTATAACATATTGAAGTAGGATAATATTTATTCAAAGACCGATCCTGTATAGCTGTTTGAAAAAGTATAACAACCCGTAATTATAGGTCTTGTCACCACACTAGAATCACATCGCGCTTTACCTCGCTTCAACAAGTGAGATGCAGTGCGATAATGATGTTTGCGTTGTCCTTCTGCAACCGGTTGAACTCGTCTACGGCTTCGCTGGTCTTCGATACCCTGACCTCGATGCCCTCGGCCTGTAATCTCGCCAGCGTCTCCTCAGGCACTTGCATACGCCCGAAGTAGCCGGTTCCGATCACGAGCAGCTGCGGAGTTTCAGCTATGACGGTCTCAAGGTCTTCTGGTGCGAGCCGGTGACCTTGCCGGCGATGCCACCGTTCCTGGACATGATCGGGAAAGATGATGATGTCGGCGTCATATTCGCGGCCACTGATACTTATACGGCCGAAAGTGTAATGGTCGATTTCCATGGCTCAAAAATAATCAGTGTTTGTTAGTAAAGTGAGGGCAGGTCCCGGAAAAGCACCCCTCTATCATTTTCTATCAGCCTTATGAAGTGAAGTGCATTCCTTAGGGAATTATTCCGACATCAGTTATGACGGTTAATCGATAGATCTATTTTAAAAAACTACTTTGTGGAAAGTAAATGGTCATATAGGGTATCGTCTTGGCAAACTTTCGATGGCTGTTCGACCAACTGCGGATATGGCCCTGTTGGGTTGTTCTGCGCT
This sequence comes from Candidatus Thiodiazotropha sp., assembly GCA_050119385.1. Classification (GTDB taxonomy): domain Bacteria; phylum Pseudomonadota; class Gammaproteobacteria; order Chromatiales; family Chromatiaceae; genus Thiodiazotropha. The sequence goes on from JASFJX010000364.1 coordinate 2,624, forward strand.
TGGGTTGAGGCGTAAACGAAAGCGACCTTACCAAAATGTTTCGCTGCGTTTGTATGTTCGGTTGATATATTATACGTAGCGTTGACTGGGTTGTTTAGTCAGCTTGTCTTCTGAGTCAGAGGTTTTAGGTGTAATAGTAAAGGCACTTGATTTGTTATCAGAATTTTAGGCATGAATGACGATTTCACCTTGATTTGCATTGTTACTCAAAACAGGTTTTCCTTTTGATTCTGACCAATACCAGTTTTGTTGGCCATGCCGGGCGTGGACTCCGCCTATCCAGCGCTCCGCGACTGGATTGATCTTCAGCCAGTCACACTCTCCATTTAACAGGGCAAGGCCTGTATCAGTTATGGCTAATCGTGTTTGGCGCATGGGGTGGGCTTCTTCGGGGTATGTATCCACCACTGATATGGCCGAGTTTTGTGCTTGCCATAGCGGGCGTAAGGCAGAGACCAGCATGATGTCGCCTAGGTAGGGCAGTGGTTCACACTCGGTCATGAGCAGATTGAATATAGCCCCTGGGCGTAAGGGACCTTCTTCGCTGATGATGTTGAGGGCAAGCTGTTCAGTAAGACCGAGTCCGTTTTCCTCCCAGGGTAGCTCTTTGAGAAAACGTTGAAAGGCGTTGCGCATGAGTGGTTGGGGTGTTTTTTCCTGCGTTAACCGACAAAGCGTGGTTGGATTGTTATTAATAAGTGCTTGCCAACAACGTGCGCCGTAGGCGATATCCTTAGCGGTGATTGGAGTTCTTTGCGGCCATAGCACTAACATGCTCTCCATAGCCTGACTAAGTTGACCGATGCCGATGAATTTCTTAACACCTGGGAAACTATTGATTTGAATGCACTCAACAACGGTATTGCTCAGATTGAGTTCGGCTAAATGGGCGAGCACGTAGCTTTTACATAGTTGGTCGTAGGGATCATGCTCAAACCATAAGACAACGCGTTGGTAGTTTTTCGTCAATGTACGGAGCGTATTTTCCTGATGGTGCAGGTCTTCGTCGGTCTTTTCGACTAAGTGAGCGTATTTCGCTGGTACCAGGTCCGCGAGGTCTCGGTGGATAAAGGCGCTACGTATAGCGACAAATTCATCGAGGGGATCGAAGTGCGGGACAGGGCCTTGAACAAAAGGATTGCTAATCTCTAGAAAATCACCTTTGAAGCCACAGTGCTTCAATGGTTCTTTGATGTCATTGCCACAACGGATATGCAGGGTTTTCATGTCTGCATCAGGTGATGCGGTTTTGTTCTCAGCCTGTTTCGTGGCAAGGTTCATCGCTTCGATATGTGCCTTTAACTTCGGCCATGTGGGCAAGCAGTTTTCACGAGCTATGACGAGTTGGGCATCGGCAAGCTTAAATTCGAGTTTCCCTGCGAAGCGAGGGTGGTGTTGTTTGAAGCGACCGATTGCCTCGGGAGCGGAGGCCTTAAACTGCTTAATAAGATCTTTAGCTTCTTTTTTGAGTTTTTCTAGTGATAGGCGGTGAACAACAGTCGTGCCACCTGAAACAAGCATGCGTGCTTTGAGTAGGGTGGCTTCAAAGTCGGGTTCGTTACCCCCGATACAGTGTTCTCTAAATTCCTTAACTGCTTCTGGATCGCCCGCACGATAAGCATTCAAGAGTGCCAAGGCTTTTTGGTGGTGAATGATTTGCCTCTGCTTGGCAACTTCAGATAAGATGCGTGGCTTGGCCGCGCTTGGCTTGTATTCAGACATACGATTCTCCTTTAGCTCCGTATCCGCCTGACGGTGAAAAAATCGTATTATTGGATTATTGGCTATTTACTGTGCTCGCTGGGCTCAGCCCTCTCTGCGGATGAGATGCGTACGAGTACCGCATACCTTATATGCTACTACACGCGGGAACTTGCGGTCAAAAAGAACAAGGAAAAAGGGGTCAGTACCCTTAAGCTGATGTCTTCAGTATGCTCATCGACAGCAGTGGGCACTGCCCCCTTTGTTTTTTATATATATTTTTATATATTGCCTTTATATTTAAACGATATTATACAGGCCTTTACATCTGTTTAGTTATCAGGGCTAGAGTCAGTCTGGGCCATCCTGAAAAAATAGCCGACAACGATTCC
>JASFJX010000365.1:0-4704 GCA_050119385.1 Candidatus Thiodiazotropha sp.
CTCGGCGACCTTGTCACCAGGATGCACCACTATACGATTACCCGCTGAGAGGCCGGAAAGAATCTCTGCTTCAAGACCGGTGCGTCTACCGAGGGTAACCCTGCGCATGTTGGCCTTACCCTCGTGCTCCAGGAAAACAGCCCACTCCCCACTATCCCTGAATAGAGCGGTCAGGGGGAGTTTGAGCACCTCGCTGCCATGCCAGAGGACTATCTGTACATCGACCTGGTAACCATGGCCGATGCGCGACCATGCCTCTTTTGGGGAGGTTAAGTCGATGATGACATTTACCCGTTGTTCTTCGATACCCAGGGCCGATACCTTGGTGAAGCCGAAGGGTTCGACTCTTCTTATCACTCCTTCGAGGGGCTTGTCGCCACCCCAGTTGACGATGATGACACGCTGGCCCTGTTTAACCTTGACCGCATCGGAGGAGAGCAGATCGGCGACGATTTCCAAATCGGCCGGATTACCGATTTCCACCAACGGTTCTCCGGCGGGGACCACGCCTTCGCTCTTGTGCAGAATTTTCAGGATGCGTCCATCGACCGGTGCCTTTATCGGTACACAAGGGCACTCGTTGCTCCTTACCCTTGCTTCGGTGGGTGAGATGAGCTGGGCGCGTGCCCGCTCCAGCTCAGCCTGGCGTGCCTGCTGAGTGGCGATGGCGGTCTCCAGGGCGGCTTGGCGGGTTTGATAGGTGCGCTCGGCCGCTTCCATCTCCCGCTCCGACATCACCGCGTCGGCGCGAAGCTTACGTGCACGTTTGAGTTCGCTATCGGCAAACTCCAGTTCGACCCGCGCCTCTTTCACCGAGGCTTTAGCCAATATCAGGTTGGCCTCGGCAGCACGGATGTCGGCCCGGGCCTGGGCCTCGCTACGGGGATCGAGCAGGGCCGGATCAATAGGCTCGATCTGTGCTATCAGGGTTTCCTCGGCGATTACTTCGTCCCCTACCTCCGCTTCGATGCGCATCGCCCTGCCGCTGATGGGTGCTGACAGTACAAACACATCCCGGACCCGGGTTTCACCCTCTTCATCCACGGTCACAACCATTTCACCGGGGTTCAGGGTGAGCATGTCCACCGGGATAGGTCTGGGGATGAAGGCCCATACCAGGCTGCCCAGTAGGATCAGGCTCAGCAGGCTCCATAACAGAATGCGTTTCCAATGTGCGTTCATTTCTCTTACTCGCGTGTCTTAAGTACTGCAATCAGATCGAGATGGTCAAGCCTGCGTCTGACCACCGCCGCCGAGAAGGCGGTGGCGCCGAGGGTGACCAGTACTGCCGTGGCGTCGGTTGCGGCCTTGATGACCAGGGGGATGCGATAGAGTTCTGAATCCATGGCGCTGGTCATTACCCAGCCCAGTCCATGGCCGACGAAACAGCCCAAGGGTAGCCCGATCAGGATCAAAAATGCGGCCTCGCCGAGCAGAATGTAGGAGATCTCACCCCGATGGAAGCCCAGCACCCGTAGCGTGGCTAACTCCCGTCCGCGTTCGGATAAGGCGATACGGGTGCTGTTGTAGACCACACCGAAACCTAGAGCGCAGGCGAAGGCGGCAAAGAAAGTCACATAGATCATGATGGTTTCGGCCATGGTGTCGTTGAACTCCTGCACCGCGGCATCTTTGAGCACGACTGCGGAGATCTTGGGAAGTGATTTGAGGTGTTGATAGAGAGGCGATAGCTGTTGTTTGTCCACCAGCAGATTGACCGCCTCCAGGCTGGGTCGCTGATCCATCATTTGGTTGAGGGCAGCGATATGCATATAGGCCGGAGTGCCCATATAGGTTTCGAACAGCGCCACCACCGGAATATCTCGTTTTGGGCGGCGATCCTGCAGTACTTCCACCTGGACTCTGTCACCAATGGTTACATCCAGTTTGGATGCCAGTTTGGTTGAAAATATCAGGCCGTCCGGCGGCACTTCGATCACCTTTCCGCTGGCGTCGTAGACCCGTTGCAGCTGGGGGTTCGGCAACAACCCTTCAATGGCCCCCCGGTGGCTTCGGTTGCCGACAATGAAGTCGGCACTGACCGCGCGCATCGGTTCGGCGGCCAATACACCAGGCATACGCCGAAACTCCGCCAGTACCGTATCCGGCTGGGTTTCAACCAGACCCACTGTCATATTCTGCCGCTGGGCATCATGAAAGTAGACCTGCACGATCTTCTCGATGGAATCGATCCACTGCAGTGCCATCACCATCACCGCCACCGACAGGGCGATGCCGAAACTGGTGAGCAGCGCCCGAGTCGGTGAGCGGAATATCTGCCGCAGGATGATCCGGGTGGGTTGATCAAGCCAATGTCCCGCCCGGCTTCTGGAGAGGCCGGTTTTGCGAAACATCGGTGGAGCCGGCGGCAGCATCGCCTCCGCGGGGGGCAGGGTCGCAGCCCGGCGAACCGAACCGAGGCAGCCGGCCAGGGCAGCGATTAGACTGACGATGGCCCCGATGGCGAAGACCCCCGCATCGGGGCGGAAAATTAATAACGGAAAACGAAAGAACTCAGCATAGAGTTCGGTATTCACCCGTCCCAGCCAGGCACCGAGCAGCCAGCCCAAGAGGATGCCTACGCTGGTCATGGCCATCACCAGTTTGGTGTAGTGCCAGCCCACCTGCCAGTTGCTGTAGCCGAAGGCCTTCATCAGACCGATTTCGCTGCGGTCGGTGGCGATGAGGCGGCTCAATACCATGTTGCTGAGAAAGGCGGCTACGGCGAGAAAGATGGTCGGTAGGATTGTCGACATGTTCTTTAACTGCTCGATCTCGTTCATCAGAAACCAGTTTGATATCTGGTCTTTGCGTGCAATCGCACCTTGACTGCCATAAGGTTCGAGTAGGCGGTCGAGCTGTTCGATCACCCCCTTTGGATTGATGTCATGCATGAGGTCGAGACTCAGGTCATTGAAGGCTCCGTCCAGATCGTAGGCCGCCGCCATCGCTTCCTGTCCCAGCCAAAGTATGCCGTAGCGCATATCGTCGGGGGTCAGGGCCCCCGGTCCAATGGCGTAGATGAACTCGGGGGAGAGGGCGATGCCCACCACCGTAAGGGTACGTTGATTTCCATTCATCAACGCTTGCAGCTGATCACCCGGCTGCAGGTCATGGGCCTCGGCGAAGGGTTCGCTTAGAACCACTTCGTCAGGATGGCCGGCGGCGACCAGGCGGCCGCTGCGCAGGACCAGTCGGTTGAGACGGGATTCTCTCTGCTCGGGGATAGAGACCAGTTGACCGATCACCGGTTCTTCAAAGCCCTCGATGGAGAGGGTCGCGAATTGTTTGATACGCGCCTCTACGATACGTACCCCGGAGATAGTGCCGATGCGTTCGATGATGCGCAGGGGGGCGCGTTTGACGGTACTGAAGACATCCGCGAAACGCTGACGCTCATAGTAGACGGCTGCGGTATCCTGCAGGGCCTGTAAGGCGGAGAGGGACATCACCAACACCGCCACCCCCGAGGCGATCACTACCGCAATCGCCAAGACCTGGCCGCGCAATTTCCAGAGGTTACGTAGCAGTTTTTTGTTCAGTGCACGCATGATGTCACCAACTCAGCTCACTTGCCGGCTGACGACTGGGGTTGCTTACACTGTCGATTACCTGCCCGTCGCCGAAGTGGAGTACCCGGTCGGCCATGTTGCCGATGACCGTGTTGTGGGTGATCACCGCCGTGGTCGTTCCCAGTTCCCGGTTGACCCGTTCGATGGCCTCGAGCACCAGTATGCCGGTGTGGCTGTCCAAGGCACCCGTAGGTTCATCGCACAATAGGATATCGGGACGCTTGGCGATGGCCCTGGCAATGGCTACTCGTTGCTGTTCACCGCCGGAGAGCTGTGCCGGGAAGTGATCGAGACGTTCGCCCAAACCGACCAGTGAAAGGGCCTCAGCCGGTTCCATAGGATCGACTGCTATCTCTGTCACCAGTGCGACATTCTCACGCGCCGTGAGGCTTGGGATCAGGTTATAGAACTGGAATACGAAACCCACATGGTCGCGCCGGTAGCGGGTGAGCAGCGATTCATCCCCCGAGGTAACGTCCAACTCGCGAAACTGCACATCGCCGCTGCTTGGGGTATCGAGCCCGCCCAGAATGTTCAACAGGGTCGATTTGCCGCTGCCGGAAGGACCCAACAACACCACCAGTTCTCCCTCATAGAGTGATATGTCCACCCCGCGTAAGGCATGCACGTCCACTGCTCCGGTGTGGTAAGTCTTGGTGAGAGACCTGCCCTCCAGGGTAATGGCGCCTTGCTTTGCTGACATTGATTGGGACAAGTTGTGGGGCACTCCTTGAAGCCGGATGGTAGTTTTATCCGGTCGCATAGAAAATGTTTACTCAATCATCAATCGCCCATAGAGAAGTATAACCGTCTGTGTGAGGGGATGAATTGAGACTATTTCTTAGTGTCCGAAGTCGTGGCGTTTGGCAAAAGATTTATCTCGCCCTTCTCATTAAAGGGCAGAGTGAGCAGGCTGTCCGGTGAACTCAGGCTACCGCTGATCTGGTAATCGAAGGTTCCACTCTGGCGATCCTGCAGCGCGCTGAACTGTTTTATCAGGCCGAAAACTGTGCTGCTTAATTTCACTTCCAGCATCGATTCGCTGAAACCTGGAACGGTAGTTTCCTGGTTGCTCACACCCGAGGCGAAGCGTTTACCATTCAGATCCAAATCGAAACTCATACCGTCGATT
>JASFJX010000366.1:0-4704 GCA_050119385.1 Candidatus Thiodiazotropha sp.
TGATGAAACTGTTATTACCACCTTATCAGGTTTACTGCTGCATTCATCATCAGAGACAATAAGTTTGAAGGTGTATGAGCCTGGTTCGATAGGCGTGAATGATGGTGTGGCTGTATATGGATTGCTTAAAACAACATCACTTTCTGCTGGCTGTGAGAAAATAGTCCAACTGTACTTCAGTATATCGCCATCAGGATCTGAAGATGCACTACCGTCCAGAGTCACAACCTGACCACTCTGTGCAGATTGATCTGGACCAGCATCTGCAACAGGTTCACTGTTGCCTATCTCATTATGAATGAGCTGCCTAATCTGCTTATGAATCTCTTTAGCTTTGACCCGAAGTGACGTTAACCATTGTGAACTCTCATTATCGTAACTAGGATGCCTGCCATACTCACTATAAATTAGCTGACGAATATATTGCCGGATATAAATATTGGCTTTTCTGAAACGATATTTAGCTTTTTCCGCATCATTTTGCTCTAGGTAGGTAATGCCTTTTTCTAATTGACTGATTGCTTTATCCAATCGACTATTCAATTGATTGGCTTTTTTTTGCGACAAGCCAGAATCTATTGTTTTTGACTTTAAATCTCTAATCTCACCAATGATCTGTTCAGCGAATATCACCAAGGAGTGCGCTGAAGTAGACCCATAAGGACTCGTAACAAAAAAAAACACAAGAGAAAGTAAAGCGAATGATGACACATTCCTTGTATAACGTCGATCCATGATACACCCTGATTTTTAGAATTTTTTTAAACTAATATTACGTTAAACACCTAAAATAAACTTACACTTATCATTTTAAGTATACGATTTAAATTTCGATTTTAATCTACGATACATTAATTCCTTTTGCAATTAATGGACTAAGGTAACTGATGAGTTTTGAGACACAGTTACCCAATAGCGGGAAATCCCCCGGCTATGCCAAGGGATACTGTCTAGCTGAAAATCTCCACTTAATTTATGGGAATACTTTTGTTTTGACATCAGTGAATTTGCATACAAATATTATTCTTATTCTACCTCTCATTCCATTAATCATGCACAAATCGATCTTTTTTATTGCAGTGTTACCTTGACATATAAGCAGCATTACCTTTATGCAAGCTATGTCACCTATAGATATATTGTTTACCGCACTATGCTATAGAACCATTCTAGAACCATGGAGACTTATTTTTTATTCCTTGCGCAGGATAATTCACTTTTAACTCATAATAATTTCCTTGATACAAATAATTGAAAAGTTTATATTCAACCCATGACAGGCACCCTATGATACTTGCCGCGTAAGACAACCAATTGATTTTTTTGATAAAAAAGTAGTCACTTGAACAGATCACCATCCAGACTCAGTGCATCGGTTCGTCCTGAAGGTACCCTTGAGGTTCTGTCACAACTGGAAGTCAATGCGCTGCTCGATACCAGCGCACGGGGTCTATACGGTCTTTTTCGCCGTTGTGCCCTGGCCGTTCTCAATTGTGGCAGTGAAACCGACAATGCCCGTGATATTTTTCAAACCTATCGTGATTTCGGCATCCATTTGATGCAGACCAACAGGGGTATACAACTTCGCCTTGAGAACGCCCCTGCCAGCGCCTTCGTCGACGGTAAGATGATTCGTGGTATTCAAGAGCATCTATTCGCCGTACTGCGAGACATCATCTATATCCATAATGAGATCCAACAGGGTTCAGTCTACGACCTGACCGACTCGAACCATATCACCTCTGCCGTTTTTCATATCCTGCGTAATGCGCGGGCATTACACACCGGCATGGATCCCAACCTGGTGGTTTGTTGGGGTGGCCACTCCATCAGCAGAGATGAATACGACTACACCAAGGAGGTTGGTTATGAATTGGGTTTGCGGGGGCTGAATGTCTGTACCGGTTGCGGACCGGGCGCTATGAAAGGCCCCATGAAGGGCGCCGCCATCGGACATGCCAAGCAGCGTATCAGGCATGGCCGTTATTTGGGCATCACTGAACCGGGAATCATCGCATCCGAACCACCCAATCCTATTGTTAACGACCTTGTCATCATGCCCGACATTGAAAAGCGCCTGGAGGCATTCGTACGTGTCTGTCACGGCATCGTTATCTTTCCCGGTGGTGCCGGCACTATGGAGGAGCTACTCTACCTGCTGGGTATTCTCATGCATCCACACAATAGTGATCATGTCTTTCCCCTGGTATTGACTGGTCCCAGGGAAAGTGAAAGCTATTTTAGCGAAATTGATCGTTTTATCCGTGCAACACTGGGCCCCGATGCACAACCCTTCTACAACGTCATCATTGACGATCCTGTCGCAGTAGCGAGCAAATTAGGCAATGCCATGAAACATGTCAAAGCTTATCGTCGCGACGGGAATGATCCCTTCTACTTCAACTGGCGACTCCATATTGAAGAAGTGCTGCAACACCCTTTTGCACCCACGCATAAGGCAATGTCAGAACTCGATCTTACCGCTGATCAGGATGGATTCGAGATGGCTGCGAATCTGCGTTGCGCCTTTTCCGGCATCGTTGCGGGTAATGTAAAGGAGGATGGGATAAAGGCTGTAGAGAAACTGGGTCCCTTTGTTATTCATGGTGACGAGGCTATCGTCAATGCCATGGATCGATTACTGGTTACTTTTGCCGAACAGAACAGAATGAAGCTACAAGGGGATTACTCACCCTGTTACCAACTTGTTTCATAACAACCGGCAGGTTGAAAAATACTACTCATCCCGATCATCCACATCCAACCCCATCCTGTTGGCGCGTTTGCGCCACAACCGCCGGGCCAGTTTGCGCATATCATCGATATGATCACCCTCATCGACGATTTCAATACCAAGAATCGTTTCGAGTATATCCTCCAGGGTCAGTATCCCCAGCATACTGCCATACTCGTCCACAACCAGCATGATGTGGCTACGTTTTTCTATGAAAAACTCGAAGGCTACCTGTAACGAGCTGGTATCCGGTAGCGCAGGCATGTCACGACGATATACATCCAGACTGTTTTCAGAATTCCCTCTGGCGTGAGAAAGCAACAGATCGCTACGCAATACGAAACCGGTAACATGATCACGATCCCCTTTGTAGACAGGTATGCGTGAAAAACGGCTGCTGCTGTGCTTATCGAAATACTCCCTGACCAGGAGTTTCTCATCCAGTGAGAACACCACTGTACGGGGAGTCATGACATCTGTAACCCGGGTCTCCTTGAGAAGAAACAGATTTTTTAATATCAGCGATTCATGCAGGTCGAGCTTTCCCTCTTCCACGCCGGCTTTCGCCATGGCGGTAAACTCCTCTTTGCGAAAATGGCCGTGGGAGCTCTCGCGGGAAAGTAAACGCGTCAATAACGCCGACATCACCACGAAAGGATAGAGGATCCAGATAAGAAATCTGAGTGTATAGGCAGTGACAGGTGCAAGTTGACGCCAATAATTGGCCCCCAATGTCTTGGGAATGATCTCTGAAAACACCAAGATCAGGAATGTAAGTACCGCTGAGGCCACCCCTATATAACCACTACCGAATACCACCGCTGCCTGTGCGCCGGCACCTGCGGCACCGATGGTGTGTGCCGTGGTGTTCAAGGTAAGAATCGCTGCCAAGGGGTCATTTATCTCTTTCTTCATCTCCCGCAAAATGGGGGCGGCACGGCTGCCCTCCTGTTCCAGTACTGAGATATAGGGGTGGGTGATGCTGAGAATGACGGCCTCAGCAACAGAGCAGAGAAAAGAAAATCCTAAGGCTATAAGTACATATACGATGAGTAACAGCATCGCTACACCATGGGTTCAGCTTGTGCCAGTCATTGTTTATACAGATATTTCAATCGCTTTTCACTACTATTAGCCTGGCACCTTAAAAAGCCGAAATTAACCTGTCTCTGGCTGAATTATCAAAAAAACTCACCCTAACCCCAGCAGGACCTGTTTGATTGATACTAGCAACTCTAAGCTAAAGAAACATTCGAACAGAACTCAATAAATTGGGCTCCTGTACAGAATCTGTGGGTGGACTTGACTGATCCCGTGATTCCGACGCATGCCCGGAATGACCTAATCATAAAAAAACCTGGTCATAAGATATCAACTTGTCTGTTATTCAGGTAGTTTCAGCGAATGAGAACTGACCTACGAAAAGATATCACCAATAGATCCAATATTGTGTTTGTCTTTCAATAGGTTGACGGATTTTATCATTAAGGGCCAGCAACAGATTTCCCTGTAGCATCATAAGTTCAAGGTTTCTCTGCTCTATAATAATCACATCGTCTCTGAGCCTATTATTTTCGAGCTATCAGCCCGCATGTTTCATCCTGGTACGCGGTGAGCGTGCCGGAATCGTCATTCAGATGTGGAAATGAAGATTTGATAGGGATCATCCAGGATAGGATGAAACCGCAGTGATGAAACAGTAACGGTTCACCCTTGCCCGCCCCTGAGACGGAATAGCGATGATAAAAAAACCCTTATAATCCAAGATATAAGTTTTATTGATTTGCCGTTTAAATTATGGTTATCTTTGCTTACTCCACTGCAAGGTTTTCCGACTATCGCGCACATATGGAGGTCCTTTACTTATTGAAATCTCAACATTTTTACTAACATCCTTGATTTTTAATATAACATTATTTAATTATTTAGCTGTAACCTCAGGGGGATCGGGAACTGGTTACACCAGAATC
>JASFJX010000367.1:0-4686 GCA_050119385.1 Candidatus Thiodiazotropha sp.
AGGCTTTTATCCACATCCTTTGCGCCAAACGGGAAGGTTGATGGATCGGTTGCTATATCAAATGGAAATGAGCCTGATGTGGCCGGTAATCAGGCTGTTCTATGCCAGGATGGTTCTGATGCAGGTTCGTTGCAGTATATGCTTCTCCACTAGCCTTTTGCTGATCTGCTTTGCTGCCAGTGGGGCAGATGTGATTGCGCCCGGGGCTGAACGGCCCGGTGAGCGGCGTCCCGAGTTGCCGGAGTTTCTGCCGGATACACCCAAACCCGGCGTTGATGTTCCGCCGGCCTCGCCGGCAGCGCGACCCTCCGCACCCGGGAAGCTTGGGGGATTTGAGCTGCGTGGTGTGGTTTTCGAGGGCAATACGGTTTTTCCGAACCAGGATCTGGATGCTGTCGCCAAAGAGTTTCTCGGGTGGGTCACCCTGGCGGATCTGGAAGAGCTGCGCTATCGCCTGACCCGACACTATACGGATCGTGGCTACATCAACTCGGGCGTGATTCTAAAGTCGGAGCAGAAGATCGACGATGGAGTGGTGGTTTTTCAAGTCATGGAGGGGCGCCTGGATGAGGTACGGGTAGAGGGTACCAAGCGGCTTCGACCCGACTATGTAAGGAAACGGATTTGGCCGGATCCGCAACAGCCTTTCGAGGTCAACTCGCTACAGGAGCGGTTTCAACTTCTGTTGCAGGACCCGTTGATCGAGCGCATGGATGGCAAGCTGCGACCCGGGGTCGCGCCTGGCCGCGCCATTCTCGATGTCGACGTGAGCCGGGCGCGACCCTGGGATCTCACCCTGAGTGTGGACAATCACCGCCCCCCCAGTACCGGTGCTGAGCGTGCTTTGGCCGCGGGTGTGGTGCGCAACCTGGCGGGTATCGGTGACTACCTGGAGTTTGCCGCCGGATTCAGCGATGGCGCGCAGGATGGATCCGCCATGTACACCATCCCCTTGGGTGCCCGAAACAGTCGCCTCTGGATGCGCTATGACAATACCGATACCTCAGTTGTCGAAGAGCCTTTACAGGATTTGGATATCGAGAGCGAAACAGAGACCCTGGAGCTGGGATTTATCTATCCTCTCCATCGCTCTCTCAGTCGCAGCCTCTCATTGGGTCTGGCACTGGCTTGGCGGGAGAACGAGACCTTCTTGCTTGATGAGCCCTTCTCCTTTTCATCAGGAGCCGACGAGGGTGAGACCACAGTCAGCGTGCTACGGTTCACCCAGGAGTTTAATGATCGTACATCAGAGCAGGCGTTTGCCCTGCGTTCCAGTTTCAGCTTCGGTCTCGATGCCTTTGGCTCGACAGTTCATGCGGATAATAGACCTGACAGCAGGTTCGTGGCCTGGCTGGGGCAAGCCCAGTACGCACGCCGTTTGGACAGTCGAGGTACCCAACTGATCCTGCGAGGCGATGTACAGATCGCCAGCGACGAACTGTTGAGTTTGGAGCGATTCGCCGTGGGTGGTGTTCGCACCGTGCGTGGTTATCGGGAGAACGAACTGGTGCGGGACAATGGTTTGGTTGTCTCTGCTGAGCTGCGTTTTCCGTTGAAAAGTGCGGATAGTTCAGATCAGCCGGAGAGCGTCTTCCAGATTGCAATATTCACGGACTATGGTGCAGCCTGGGATAAGGGCGAAGATCGTGATTACTTGCACTCGGCAGGTCTCGGATTCATGTGGCGTTACATGCAGCGTTACGAGGTTGAGCTGTATATTGCTCACGACATCCAAGAGGCCGAACCGAAGCAGGATCATGACCTCCAGGATGATGGTGTTCACTTCCGCTTGGGTATCAATTTATAGTGAGGGCTGTTGTATGAAACCTCGAACAGTGCATGCCTTTACTCTTGGCCTTGTTCTCTCTTTTGCGGTTTCCACTCTGTTGGCCTCAGGCAGTAGCCTGGACACGGCTAAGAAGGCCGCTGACCGGGGTGATTACACAACCGCCATCGCACTTTGGAGCCAGCTCCTCGCCGATAGCGAAGAGTCGGAACGCAATGAGATATTGATCCGTCGCGGGGAGGCTTATCGAGCGCTGGGGCACTACCAGGATGCTCAGCAGGACTTTCAGCTCGCGCGCACCGCGGCTCGCAAGGCAGACAATCGGGTGCTTGAGGCCGTAGCTGCCCAGGCGCTGGGCCGCGTGAATTTTCTACAAGGCGAATTCACCAAGGCTGAACCGCTGTTGCATGCAAGCCTGGAACAGGCAAGGCAACAGGAACTCTCGGTACTCGCTGCTGCGAATTATAATATGCTCGGTAGAATCCAGGTTGAAAAGGGACAGCACGATAAAGCCCGGTCAAGCTACGCAGAAGCGTTGGCGATGGCTCAGCAGGCAGGCGATAAAGGACTGGTTGCGATGGTACATTGTAATCTGGCCCGATTGGCTGGCGGCGAGGCAACTACCATGGAAGCGCTGTTGTCGGCCAAGGACGCAGCATTAGCTGTAGCGATACCCCATGAACAGGCGGAGCTGTTGCTGAGGATTGCAGTTGAAGCGCTGGATTCGGTCAACTCTCTAGCCGGTCAGGAGCTTACCAGCGATGCCTTGCGACGGGTCGCAATCATCGCAGAAGAAATCGATACCTCCCGTTTGAGGTCCCTTTCTGCGGGATATCTGGCAAGGCTGCATGAGAAGCAGGGCCGCTTGAATGAGGCCCTTGCTCTTACAGAGAAGGCGCTCCAGGCAGCTCAACTGTTAGCGGCACATGAGTTGTCAATGGAGTGGGAATGGCAGCTAGGCCGCCTATTGCGTGCCGCGGGCGATGGCACACGGGCGATCGAAGCGTTCCGGCGCGCAGCTTACCACCTGGAAGCCATACGTCACGACATACCAATCACTTACCAGGGGGGACTTTCCAGTTTTCGGGAGACTTGGGCGCCGATCTACCTCGGTCTCGTTGATCTGCTGTTAGCGCAGGTGGCGACAGTCAATGATGTGAAGAGGGAGCAGTCACTGCTGCGCGAGGCCAGAGACTATGTGGAGAGAATCAAGGTGTCCGAGTTGCGCGACTACTTACGCGATCCCTGCCTAAAAGCCAAGTCGGAGGAGGTCGAAGTCCTCTCGCCTTCAACGGCCGTACTCTACCCGATAATCCTTCCGAACCGACTTGAGCTTCTGGTTAGTGTCGGTCGTCGGCTTTACCAAAGAACCACAGTGGTGGACAGCGACCGGCTGGCGGATTTGGTTATGTTGTTGTCCTACCGAATTCGCAACCAGCTGACTTTTCAGTCCGAGGCACGCAAAGTCTACTCATGGTTAATAGAACCTATCATGCCCTTGCTGGAAGAACATGCGGTGGATACCTTGGTGTTTGTACCGGATGGTCCTCTGCGGCTACTGCCCATCGCAGCGCTCAAGACGGGGCAGCAATATTTGGTGGAGCGTTTTGCCATTGTCACCGTTCCCGGATTGACCTTGTTGGACCCCCGGCCGCTACCAAAAAGCGAGATGCGCGGTCTGCTCGCCGGTCTAAGTCGTCCCGGCCCTGTGATTGACAAGCTACCCGATACGATCCTCTACAGAGTTATGCAAGCAACACCCCAGGACATCGAAAGGTCGTGGCGGGTCATACCCTTGGCTGTATCTGATCAGCAGGGGCCTGAGCCGCCATTCAAGTCAATCGAGCCCGAAGTTCGTGCATCGGAAGTGGCAGAGAAATTGGAACTGCCCGGGGTGAAAAAAGAAATTACGCAGTTGTCACAGCAGTTGGAAGGAGAGGTCCTGCTCGATGATGAGTTCCGGCTCGAGCGTTTTGTCAATGAGGCGCAGAAGAATTCTTACCAAGTAGTACATATTGCTTCTCATGGTTTCTTCGGAAGTCTGTCCGAGGATAATTTCATTCTGAGCTATGACGAGAGGCTGGACATGGAGAGGCTGGCGGGCTTGCTGCGGCCTAAGCGGTTTGCGGAAAGGCCTGTCGAGCTGCTGGTGTTGAGTGCCTGTCAGACCGCGGAAGGTGACGACCGCACGCCATTGGGGCTTAGTGGGGTGGCGTTGAAATCGGGTGCACGTAGCGCACTCGGATCGCTGTGGCCCATCTACGATGAGGTCGCTCAACAGCTTTTTCCTGCCTTCTATAGGCAATTCAATGAACCTGGAATCAATAAGGCGCAGGCCCTGCAACAGGCCCAGATGAAACTACTTGGGAGTGATGAATTTAGACATCCGAACTTTTGGGCTGCTTTCATTCTGGTGGGAAATTGGCTTTGATCCAAGTTGGATAAAGTTTGACAGAGCTTATTACGCTACGGGTAGATGGTGTTACTGTCGGACTCAGGGCATTAGTTGCATTGCTTGGGCGTAATGAGAGGTGTAAGACCAAATGACAAACCCGGCGAAACAATTGTGGCGTCTAATAGCCTACAGGACGCTTCAAATGATTCCGACGGCGAAGGAGATAAAAAGCTTGGCCGGTTGCCTATATCCATCACGTGGCATGCCCGTATGTCTGTACCAACGGTGGAGGGCCTTGCCTCTGGTTCACAGGCATTTCTTCGTAAGTTTGATGATCGGTCTTGCCATTACAGTATCGCTGCATACATTTCACAGGCTAGAGGTTCTGACGGAAATGGAGGATAAGGCCATGGACTGGGTGATGACCCTGTGGGAAGGGACTGTGTCCAAGGAACCGATCATCCCTTTCGGTTGGATCGATATCGATGAGAAGACTTATCTGAAG
>JASFJX010000368.1:0-4684 GCA_050119385.1 Candidatus Thiodiazotropha sp.
TCATCGCTGTCGTATTTAGACATTCAAAGCAGCCGTTTCTCTAAAGTGAGTGAAAATCTATTCTGGCCACGGCTAACTCTTAAGGATTCATAGGGGATGAATGGTTTTCTGTTGCGGATGATCCAGTCTATGTTGTTGAGACTACGGTTGTTAACTTCGCGGGTTTGGGCTTCGAAGAGCGGGTAGTCGTTGGGGGGGGCACCGGGGAAATTTTTCAGAGTGTTGGTGCGTTTCGGTAGGTCATCCATGCGTTTTTGTGGTCAGATTGCGATTAATTGATTAATTTAATCTTATTTTTCCAGCTAGATCAATATGGTAGAGAAATTTTTTTGTGTGTGGGTGGGTAATCGGTTCGACCCTCAGGAGTCGTAAGACCTGATGCATGCACGGATGTCTCTTGTGCGGAACTCGGGAGTTCCCGCCTTTGGTCGATCCACAATCCGGGGGGAGACCGGGTCTGGGAGGGGTAAAGTAAGCCCAGACGCTGACAGAGACGGGAAGTCGGGCAGGCCCATATTAGTGAAGAAACAGAAGAATAAAAGCATGATAGAGCACAAGGACAGGCAGAGATTCTCGATGTCACCATTAAGTTCGAGCGCGCAGCGAGGGGCAACTTCCCAGGTTGTTCTCCAACATACCCTTGGTCGAGAACGCGCGGCTAAGGAGTAATACCATGCTTTAGCAAAAAGTAACAAAGCCGGACCGATCAAGGATCTGATTATCATACTCGCGTTCGAACAAATCCCGCATAGTAAAAAAATAGAAAAGCTCTATTTACAAGACCATTCGCAGTGGCAGCGTTTAAGGTCTAATAACAACCTCTGTTAGTGCCCATGGTGCTCTGGGAATTAACCTATTTGTTTCAGACTTATTATATATCTAACCTGGCAGGCTTGTAGTATACATTTGTTTGCAATAGGCAAAGCCATGAGAATTGAGTTCACCGTGTCGTGAGTAATGGTGATAGGCAAGATCATGTAGGTGCCGTTCCGGTTTCATGATGTTTCCATGGAGATAGTCGAGGTTTGGGAATATAGAGCTATACGCGATGATACGAAGGGCTCGACACCTGTAAAACCAGCATCAATTCTAGAGACATTAAAGTTAAATTCTGATGCTTGGTATAAAAAAGTAGATTCATTATAAGAGAGTTTAATACGGAATTTGGACCTATAGGCTGGAACTAAGTTTAAAGTCGGCTTGTTCTCTATTTTTTTAAGGAAGTATATAGTGAAGAAGATATCTGTTTTGTTGCTTTGTCTGTTTGCTGGTACAACACATGCCGCATTATTAACCTTTGACGATATAACAACTACAGGTGGCGGTTCTTACGACATGCCTAACATACCGAGCTCGAGATGGCCATCGGGTTACCAAGGATTTCTTTTCTCGACTAATCTGGATACGATCAACGCCAGTTATCGGGGTTTTGGGGCTCATAGTGGTGACTTTGCGCTTTTGAACAATAGACGTGGTTCTACTGGGTATATCCATGCGTTTGATGGTGGGGATTTTACATTTGGAGGCTTATGGGCAAAGAGATGGCTTACAGCTACTGAGTCAGGTGGTACAGATTCGCTGTTCGGGACTATATCGGGCTTCAGGGATGGGGTTATGGTCTGGAGTGTGGATACGTCTTTGAATGGTAGCTACGAATATTATGCCCAGCAGTCGGGCTTGATCGATGAACTGAGGTTGGGTCTTGGTGACAGTGACAGATTTTTTAGTTTTCTTGTGGACGATCTTGTCTTGGATTCGGTATCTCCAGTACCCTTGCCGGCTGCGTTCTGGCTGTTTGGGGCTGGTCTCTTAAGTTTCTTTGGCTTCTCCAGAGGGATTAAGGGGATAAAAAAGCATAAGTGAGCATAAGGGGTAGGTCTTTGATATATGGTTCTTGATAATCCCACTGATCGTTGAGTGATCTGATCTAAAAATG
Source organism: Candidatus Thiodiazotropha sp. (assembly GCA_050119385.1). GTDB lineage: Bacteria > Pseudomonadota > Gammaproteobacteria > Chromatiales > Chromatiaceae > Thiodiazotropha. Next base: position 1,937 of record JASFJX010000368.1, read on the forward strand.
TTGCCCGATATCCTTTAACGTACAGCCACTGCTTCGGTAGGCTTCAGCTGTTCCCGTATTTGGATTGCTGCAACTGTTTTTATAGCCTTCCAGTGTCTTTGCTTCCCCGCGGTGTCTATTTAACACTCCCTATCCCAGACTATTGAATGTACCCAACAGAGCGCCATATCGCAGGGCTTTACCAAGCGCGATAAAGAGCGCTGCCGGTATCACCCTGACGCCACTCCAGCCAGCAGCCAGGCATAGCGGATCGCCGATTATCGGCATCCAGGCGAGAAGCAGTACAGGAGAGCCGTAGCGGGTTACCCGCTGCAGCGCCTGTTGCTGTTTCTCGTCTCTGAGACTCACGCTCGGAAAACGACGCATCAGCCACCGGCCGATCAGCCAGCTGCTGAGTCCACCCAGGGTATTGCCAAGGGTGGCAACACCCCATAGCAGGGCGGTTTGTTCGGGACGCTGTTGAAGCTCCCACAACAACATCGCCTCGGAGCCGCCAGGCAGCAAGGTCGATGCAAGAAAGCTGCCGATAAATAGCCCGGTAGGACCACCGGACATATTTAGGATTGTCGGAAGATCCAGCATCGGTGAGCAGGATGGCGTTTGAAGTCGTCTGGCAGTGTCTGATCGGTGATCTCCTGGCAACCGGGCAAGGATTCCAGACCGTGATCGATTTTGAAACGGCGCTTATTGGTGGAGAAGTAGAGTTCGCCCTTCGGTGTGAGCAATTGCAGGCAGGATTCGATCAGACGCCGATGATCGCGCTGTACATCGAGGATCTCCTGCATCTTCTTGGAGTTGGAGAAGCTGGGTGGATCGAGGACGATGAGCCCGAACAGTCGTCGTTCACGTATAGCCCGTTGCAGATAGCTAAACACATCATCCCGCACCAATTGATGATCATCGCCGGTGAAGCCATTGAGCGCGAGGTTGCGCCGGGTCCAGGCCTGGTAGGTATTGGAGAGATCGACACTGGTGGTGGCTAAAGCGCCCCCTGCCGCGGCAAATACAGAGAAGCTGCCGGTATAGGCGAACAGATTGAGCATGCGCCGGCCCTCGGCGCGCCGTCGAATCATCTCACGGGTCTCGCGATGGTCGAGAAAGAGTCCGGTGTCGAGGTAGCTGTGGAGATCGACTTCAAATTTAAGTCCACCCTCATTCACTACCATGGGGCAACCCTGTTGACCGGTTTTTTCATATTGAGAAAGCCCCCGCTGGCGCTGACGGGTCTTGAACGCCAGGGCCTGATGCGGGATCTGCAGGATTGAACTGATGGTTTCGCCTATAGCCTGCTCTTCAGTCTCGGTCAGTGGTTCCTGGCCTTTACGGGCGAAGATCTGGGCATGGACCTGGCCTTCGTACCAGTCGATGGCCAGGGGGAACTCGGGAATGTCCCGATCGTAAATGCGGTAGCAACTGATGCCGCGACGTCGCGCCCACTTTCCCCAGTGGCGTTGGTTCTTGCGCAGTCGGTTGCTAAAAGCGTCAAGCTGCATCAGTGGGGTAGACGCCAGACTGCCATGACGAGGGCGAGCCAACCGATGATAAAGGCAGTGCCGCCAAAGGGCGTGACCATTCCAAGACTGGGTACGCCGGTGAGTGCCAGGAGATAGAGGCTGCCGGAGAAGAGCAGGATGCCAGCCAGAAAGAGCCAGCCGGCTATGCTAAGCGCACGCCCTGGATAGTGCAGGGCAAACAGCCCGGCGCCAAACAGGGCCAGGGTATGCAGTCCCTGATAGTGAACGGCCTTTTGCCACCAGATCATCTGTTCGGGTAGTAAGCGGGCCTCCAGGGCATGGGCGCCAAACGCACCAAGCATCACCAATAGCATACCGCTGAGAGCGGCGATAATCAGGAAGGAACGTGCCATTACTTATTTCTTTCCTCTAGTTGTTTGAGCTCATCGAGAATCCCCAAGACCATGGCTTCACTATTGCTGTCCAGACGTTTGCACAGTAGATCAGGGTCACGTTCGCCATCGATCAAAGGGCGGATCACCGCTGCCAGCCGCGCCATGGGGCCACCCACTTTGCTCATCTGATCCGCCATCTCGGCGATGAGCTGTAGCGCCTGTGTGTTACCGCTGCCGGCGGCATGGATCATGGACGCAAGACCTGGCGCGGCCATCGCCGGGTCGGGTTTTGCGTTGGGGTCGGGCAGGGTGGAGGGGGCTTGCAAGCCGAGGAGGATCGCCTCGATGATAACCTGATCCTCTTCGTCCAGGGTATTCAGCAACTCAATATCACGGCGGCCTTGATTGAAGATCTGGCGTATAGTTCCTACCAGCTCTGTCCAGCCATTCTCCAACGCTATCCCCATCAGTTGCTCGAACTCATTTATGCGATCGGGGTTGGACCCGGTTGTGACGACCTGGTTGATGAAGGCGGCGTGTACCGCCAGTATCTGTTCTCTTTTGTCCATCAGCTGCTTTCTCCCTTGAGTAACCCCAGTGATTCATTGGCGATCTCCCTGACATCGGGGTTTTCATCCCCGAGTATCCTTTGCAAAGGTTCTATGGCGTCGCTGGAAAGAGTCAGGCCCAGGTAGTGAGCCGCATCGGCTCGCAGGGCGGCATCCGGTGATTGGGTCAGTTTGATGATATCAGCCAGAGCAGACTGCCAGAGTGAAGTGCCCTGCAGTTCTTCGGCAACCACGCCGATGCCGATGCGCACCACTATGGGTGTTGAGGGGGATTCAAGCAGACTCAGCAGGTCATGGACTCGATCGGGATTATGGTGCAACCAATTGACC